>SKSH01000024.1 GCA_007118075.1 Halobacteriales archaeon | reverse complement strand
CGATGTCCATCGTGACCGATGAGATTTTCGGACCGGTGCTCACGATCCAGTCGGTTCCAGATTTGGATGCAGCGATCGAGACGATCAATTCGAGCCGGTTCGGGAATGCAACGAGCCTCTTCACCAATAACGGTCGGGATGCTCGCGAGTTTCGACATCGGGTCGACGCTGGAAATATCGGTGTCAACGTCGGTACCGCTGCCCCGATGGCATTCTTCCACTTCGGCGGGATGAAAGACTCGTTCTTCGGAGATCTACACGCCCAGTCTGAGGGTGTGGTTAGATTCTATACCGATGAGGTGATCTACATCGAGCGGTGGCCCTGACACCACTCGTGCTGATATCGGCGTTCCCTGATTGGGCACCTGGTTACTGAGTTATCCCTCAAGATCGTCCGCATCCAGCTCCTCATCAGCGGGCACTACTGCTTCGTCCCGATCGAAGCCACGGACAAGACCTAGGGAGACAGCGACATCACGAAGTGCCGGTGAGCGGATATCGATCAGCCGGTCGTGTGCGTCAATCGCCGAATCCAGGCGATCTGCCATCAGTGCCTCATCGCCATCGACGGCTGCATCTGCAGCCTCCTGTAGGTATGCAACGACCGTAGCAGAGAGGCCGGTTCGTTCACGCAGTCGATTCAGATGTGAACGTAGTGACGAGAGATCGACTGTCTCAACCTGAGGATGTCCCTCGAAGGCATCTGCCGCATCCAGTGCGTTTCCAAGGAGCCCGGAAGCCGAATCGTAGTCGATACGGGCAGCCTCGAACGCTGCGCTTGCCGCCCGGTATGCTTCTTCGTGCCAACGATCGACCCCGTGTCGTTGCAACACGTTTGCCTCCCCGACCAGCTCATGTGCATCGATGGTCAGTTCCCAGATATCGATTCGGACCGAATAGAGTGGGATCCGGTGCTCGGGGAGATTCGACATGATTTCCAATGGTGCATCGGTGTGATAGAGCCCGAGCAGGTGTCCGAACTCGTGTTTGGTCGTGATTCGAACCTTACCGATTGGCCGATCTCTCGCGACGACGTAGGCACGGACCGACCCGGTGACGTGTCGCCCCGGTCGGATAAGTGGCGCACACCCGAGGACGTTCTCACTCCATCCCTGTACGCCCTGGCATGGCTCTGGAGAGTCGACGAACTCGACGACGATATCGGGTGAGGCATGCTCGATCAGGTCGAACGAAACTTCGAAACCAGTGTAGGTGTCGCTATACTCCTCCCAGAATGCCATGGCATCCTCGGTGACTTGAGTCAGATCGTGGACGGTTTCGCTTTGATTGACGACGGAGACGGTGAGCGTTCTGCCGGCGAACGGATGGCGATCGCCTGCCTCTTCAGTGGGTGCTCCGAGGCAGCCGGCCATGGTGGTCCCACAGCAGACACACGCCGTGGTGAGGAACTGCCGACGTTTCACGGTGAGCGGAGCCAGGTAGTGGGAGGCAATGAACCTGGTGGCGTTCGGTTGGAATCAGGAATGATAGATATCACCTCGCTGAGATACTTAGTCGAGCTAGGATGCGTGGTGCGTGGATATATCGGTTACCTAGTATACCCATGACAGTGGTCGCAGAGGTAGAGGTTGGCGACGTGTCGAAAGCGTCGCTCTTGCCCCTCGTACCCACAGCCCTCACACGGGGCGATACCGACTCCCATGGCGCCATCTTTGACGTCATCGATGAACTGCTTCGCCCGTGGGAGAAATCGAGGTCCGAAGCCAACGCTACCGACCTGGAAGTGCCTGGCATAAAATGCAGCAAAGAATAACAGGATGACACCACCGAGTGCGAGCATCCAGCTCATGGTCTCGATGCCTCCCCGATCGGTCTCCGATTCATGACGTTCATCCAGGTCAAGGGTATACCTCCATGTGTGTTCCTCCACTAAAGTTAGGCAATCCCTGATTGGCATTCCACTCCTTCGTGTGGTCATGACCGTCCATCTCTCTTAGCAATAAGTAGGTGTCACGGCAGTTAACTGCAGTGTCGCCCTTCTTGAAAATAACTTGGGGCATCTCGGTATTCCTGACATGGATCCCAGCGAGCGCTGTGCATCCTCCGACCATCACCGGTTACATCCTCAGCGATTCATCACCACATACACCCACATCCATGGGCAGTACTGTTGATCTGGCTCGATCAAACACTGAGCGGTCTCTTCATTGTCGCCCCACCGCAGATACCGACAGTTTTGGTACCTGCGATTGACAATGAACCATGGCATCCATCGGTAACATCACGTTCGCGTGTGAGGACCCAGCATCCCTGGCTGCCTTCTGGTGCAAAGCCATTGGGTACGAACTCGAGGACCCGCCACCAGGACTGCTTGAGGCGATCGAGGAGGCAGGCGGCGATACCAACGCTGCTGCTGCGGCGAGCGATCCGACCAACCGTTGTCCGCGCCTCTTTTTCAAGAAGATGCCACGTTCTTCACCCGACCACCTCCCGGTTCATCTCGACCTGACGACAGACGACCGTGAAGCCGAGGTAGAGCGACTCATCGGGTTAGGTGCCTCACTAGTTGAAACGAAGACCGAGCAGATCGGACCGTACACCGAGATGTGGACGGTTATGCGCGATCCGGAGGGGAACGGCTTTTGCGTACAATCTCCGGGTGAGTGATCGGTGAGAGGAGGTTCACT
>SKSH01000123.1 GCA_007118075.1 Halobacteriales archaeon | reverse complement strand
GATTGCCGTTCAGAGAGATGCTTGCCCAGCTACTGTTTGAGGATGCTGGTGACAACCTACGGATTTTCAACGACGTCACGATGAGCTACGGACACAACATCACCGTTGGTGACAAGACGGTCATCCATGATGGTGTACACCTTGACGATCGAGGACAGCTCACCATCGGTGACCGCGTGAGTATCAGTGAGGGTGCTCACATCTACTCACACGACCACGATATCGTGGATCAGACCGAAGTGACGAACTATCATACCGTCATCGAGGACGATGCCAGGGTCACCTACGATGCCATGGTCAGAGCAGGGGTTCGAATCGGGGAGAACGCAGTCGTTGGTGCTCGTGCGATCGTCCAGCAAGATGTACCAGCACACCATGTCGTAGTCGGTGCACCAGCTCGGACGGTCAGAATCAAGCCGGGTTGGGAGAGCGTCGCCAAAGATCCCGATGAGGAACACCCGTCGAATCGATCCAAGCGGTTGATCGAGCGGGCAATTCCAGACGACATCGAGGTCTATGATGAGTTTGGACGATCGCTCGAACCACCGAACGGGTAACATCAAGACCCAAGTAAGTCCACACCGTAGAGGAGTGTGCTATGGACTGGAGCGTCATCTTCGTCATCATCGCATTTGCGGCTGTGCTCCAGCTCGCTTTCTTCTGGTATTATCTACGATCAGGGCAACGAACTGACTCCGTCTATCCGAACGTTGCAGGGGAGTCGGGTGAACGACATTCGGGGACAACCGGCCAACAACAGGGACCGATAAAGCGGATTGATGGGGACCAAACCATCGCGACCTGTCGGGAATGTGGGTTCGAGAATCCCTGGGATCCCACCTTCACTTACTGTGGTAACTGCGTCACCAAGGTCTGACACTGATCTATCTCCTCGAGCGATCGCCATCAATGTCGGGGCGAACAGTACGCTTCCAGGGATCCGTGGACGGCTGTGGCCTGATAGCTCCTTCGAATATCTACCCATTCCAGAGCGAGCATCGACAAACGAACCGGTTCCCACCTACGGATCTCTCGGACTGGATGTGCCTTCCGGATTACAAGAGACTCCCGTCCATCTCGATCCGAGCTTCGCTGGACACCTCGGCTGTGATACGCATACCTATGGGGACGAACATGCGGTGAAAGCTGTACCACTCTCGAAATTGAATGCGGGTGATTTCGTGTGGTTCTATGCAAGCCTCGAGCCGGTTGATGGTGGGCCGTGTTGGTCACCACCTGAATGGGGCGCGTTCATCATCGGCCAGTTCCGTCTTGCAGTCGATCCGATAGACCCAGCCAAACTCGGGAGCTATCCCGACGCAATCGTGCAGCGATGTGAACGGAACGCTCATTTTCGTCGATCAAACCCCGATGCTGCGGTGGTTTTGCTCGGAGACGATGACGCATCGGGGTTGCTCGTACCACCGATCCCACTGAGTACATCGGAGGTAGGTAGCAAGGCGAACGAGATCGTAACTGAGCTTGCGGGTGATTCAGGTCGTGGCCCATGGTTGCGACGAGTGCTCCGGTTCGATGAGGCCGCGACAAAACAAATGCGGCTTGCGATAGACCGTGGTGAGATATCACCCGCCGCTATCGTCGACAGTACTGGTACGATCGAGCACGATAAACGCTGATACGGACAGCGGTCGATGGTTGATCCATGTATCGAGCCATCCTACCCGACGGGAACCTCACCAGTGCCAGATTCGAGCGTAGCGATCACGGCGTGGAGCTTTTCACCAAGGATGAGGAGTTGTTGGCGTTCATCCCCTACGAGAACCTCATCGCGGTCATCAACGATGAGGTCGAACGCGCGGAAGATCGATCTATCCTGTGAAGATCAGATGTTCTCCTCGCCACCGAAGGCGAGGCTCATCTCGCTCGCACGATAGATACCGATGAGTTCGTTGATGATCTCATCGTAGCTCTCATCTTCGATCTTGAGATTATCGAGCTTTCGAATCGTCTCCTCCCCGACTTCAATTGTTGGCATGTTGATTTGTTCGAGGCACACGCAAATAAGGGCGAGGCTCGTGTGGCGTATCAGCGTCGACAACTAGGGCGACTCAATCGAGGGTGAATCCTCGTTCTTGAAGTTCCACTTCGACACGATCTAGATGGTTTCCCTGGAGCTCGATCCGATCATCGTCGACGGTCCCGCCACACGCGAGTGTCGATTTCAGCTCCGATGCAAGGGCATCAATATCGACCGTAGACCGGTCGAATCCCTCGATGATGGTCATTTGTTTCCCGAAACGGCGCTCGTCAATCCTGATACTAATCCGCTGTTCCTCTTTCGCAACCTCTTCGCAGACGCACAAATCATCCGGTAAACCACATGTTGGACAGACCTCGGCCATTATCTTGAGTCTGTCAACAAACGCGGTACTGGCATTAAAATCCACCGTGTTGCCCGATATGGCCAGAGGGTTGCCCGGATGAACGAATTTATAGCGTCAGGCAAGGACCTCCAGGTATCGACTCGGCAGTCTTATACAACCTACGCATACCATGCTCGATCTCACCAGGTCCGCTGCTCACGTCCTACTCATCGAAATCTCCTGGTTACCAGTCGATGAACCGGTCGCCGTGTTTGGGCTCGCCCTTGCGGTGTTCCTCATCGCCCCGATCCTCATCGAACGGTTCGGGATGCCTGGGATCGTTGGAATCGTCCTCATGGGGATTGTCATCGGTCCCGATGGAGTCGGAATTCTCGAACATACCGATGCAATCCAACTGCTCGGCGCGGTCGGTCTGGTCTATCTCCTGTTCATGGTCGGTCTCGAGCTCGATCTTCAACAGTTCTTCAACGAACCGCAGGATGCAGCGATGTTCGGGTTGGCGAGCTTCTTCATCCCACTAAGCGCCGGAACCGTCGTGAGCTACTACGTCCTCGGCTTGAACGTATGGGCAGCACTCCTTCTTGCAGCAGTCTTCTCATCACATACCCTCTTGGCCTATCCGATTATCGACAAGCTCTCACTTTCAAAGAACGAAGCCGTCACGTCGGCGTTCGGCGGGATTTTGTTCAGTGACACCATTTCACTCGTGATCCTGGTGATCGTCCTTGCAGCTGTCGACGGGGGCCTCACGATATTCATCTTCGCACAGATCGTGCTTTTCCTCCTCATCCTTTTCGGCGGTATCTGGTTGGTGGTACCTCGGATCTCGACGTGGTTCTTCAGGAATACCACCCAGGAGAGTTACTTCGAATTTCTCCTCGTGGTGACACTCGTGTTCATCGGGGCGACCCTGGCAGAGGGGCTTGGCTTGGCCGCCATCCTCGGTGCATTCGTTGTCGGATTGGCATTGAATCGCGAAATCACCAGCGGCGGAACGCTGATGAACCGAATCGAGTTCGTTGGGAACGCTTTGTTCATCCCCTTCTTCCTCCTCGATGTCGGGATGCGTGTCGACCTCGGAGTGGTCTTCGATGGTATCGAGACGCTCTGGTTTGCCGGTGTCATCATCGTGACGATGATCGTGATGAAGGCTATCGCCGCTGGAGGTGTCACGCTCGTCCAGGGCTACAACAAGCACGAATTTGGGGTTCTGACCGGATTGAGCATCGGACAGGCTGCCGCAGCATTGGCAATCACCCTCATCGCCTTCGAACAGGGCCTGTTCGATGAGATCGTGCTCAACGCCGTGGTGTTGATGGTACTCATTTCAGCAATCTTGAGCCCATTCATGACTCGACAGTTCGGATCGAGATTGGCCCAGAGTCAGGAGATTGGTGAACTCGACCGGGAACCGTTCGATCCGTCGATCTTGCTCCCCTTATCCCATTACTCGGAGTACCAACGTCGGCTTGTGGAGCTTGCGTTCGCCTTCAAGGATTCCCCATCAACGACCCCCATACACCTGCTTCGTGTGCTCTCACCAACGGCGAGCGATAATGAACTGGCTCAAGCCGAGGCCGACCTCGAAGAGACTGGTGAGTTAGGGAGTGCTGCTGAGATCGAGGTGGAGGTGCAGACGAGGGTCAACCGCAACGTTCCATCTGCAATCATCACCGCGAACACCGAGACTCGATCAGATCTCGTGCTCATGGGTTGGGATGCCAAACAGTCGATCGGAGGCAGGGTGTTCGGTACAGTGATCGACCAGGTACGACGACGGTGTTCAGATCCGGTACTCGTCTCTCGTCTCGGTCGGCCGATCAATACCGTCGATCGCGTTATCCTCGTCCTCCCACCCGGTATCGACCACAACGAGGGATTCTTTGAGGGGGTGTTCCTGGCCAAGCGACTGACGGACAATATTGGCGTTGAACTTGAGGTCTGGACACTCGGTGGCACTAAAGAACACTTCGACCGGTTAATCAGCATGACCGAGCCAGAGATGCCATTCGAGATCAAACAATGTAGCGGTTGGCCGGCTTTCAAGTCTGCATTGAGCGAGACCGGACAGGGAGATCTCTTAGTCGCGCTCAAACCCCTGGAAGGTACGACTGGTTGGCACAGCCAACTCCGAAACCTCCCCCATCTCTTCAGTCGGATGCCCCCAGAGTCGTTTATCATCATCACCCCACGACGTGGTGAGCCCGAGCGCCAGAAGAAGTTCCTACGGATCCGGTGAGATCTCGACTGGTTATGCCCCTGGGACCCCAAATGCACCGACACCGAGGTCGAACACGAGGTCGAGCAGATAGAGGATTACGAGCGCTGAGATCCACGCGATGATCCCGATGGCGATGGCTCGGCCCCAGCCCCCTGGATATCGCCATTTGATCACCCAGATCCACGCAAACAGGGCGATGAAGAGCCCGATGAGCGGTATCCAAGAGGTGAGTGCCCAGACGATCGCCCCGATCAGTGCGGTGACAACCGCATGGAGGTAGTTCTTCTCGTTGGTCAACAGGCGGGCAGCCACGTAGATGGCGAGCCCACCGATCAACAACGCCACCACGAAGGAGACCACCGAACCTAGTAAGGTCATGAGTCAGTACTACTCATCCTAATCTGATAAATACGGTGACTCTACTCGGTATCTCACCAAAGGAGACTCCTCACGGCCACGGAATGAGTATCTGGGACGGCCTCCGCAATCTTGGTGGGTTCGGTGATCCCATCGAGATTGACCAGATAACAGCGCCCAATCTCATCGCCGTATGCCCGTTGAAAGTCGTAGACGAATCCGTATACTGGCATATCAGATGGGAGGTCAGTAGATTCGGTGAGGAATCGCACCTGAGCATCGACGTTCCACTCGACGAGTTGGTTGATGAGCTGTCGTTTCGCTGCAGCTGTGTCGACCAGGTCATCCTCCAATGCCTCCTCGATAACGGGACGTAACTGTTCGAGCCACAGATCAACCCCTCGTGGTCCCGGTGTCTGACCGGTTGTGGCCAGCTGATACGCACCTGCAACCGCGCCACAGCCGGTATGGCCGACCACCGCGATTGCCTCGACACCAGCATGATGGACTGCATATGAGATGCCACCGTCAACGATCAACGCCTCACGATCGACATCCCAGCACTGATTCCCGATAGTGCTGGGTGTGAATAGGGTCCCAGGATGATCGATCCCCCACATCCGTTCCTGAGGGACACGAGAATCTGCACAACAGACGGCCACCACATCCGGGTGTTGTTCATCCTCCAACCCGATGTATGTGTCCTCCCGTAGACTCTCGACGTGTGTGTTGTTTCCCTTGAGTAATCCCTCGAGTGGCGCCCCAGCGAATTCACCCATAATCGCTCACATCGGTAGACTCGGTGAAAAAGTGTAGCCTCTTAGCTAGTGGTCAAGATAGCGATATCGGTGACCTCGAGTTGACTATCGAGGCGCACCTGCATCGTATCCGCATCGACCGGAATCGCCACCTCGAATCGGTATGGATCTCTGGAAAGGACCGTGGTGTACGTCGGGCAGACACACCAGGGGAGGGTCCAGTACGGTTGTTGATCAAGGCGGATACCACGTTCCCGATGGAAGGTAACCACCTCTGCATCGTCTAACAATTGTAAGCCGACCGCTGAGGTCACGACATGACCGCATTGCTCACATGAACGTTCGACCTCCACCACGGGCTCGTCATTCGATGTCGTTCTCTCTCGAATCTTCGGTTGCATCCGACCACTGCACTCTGGACAGACACCATCTGCCGCGAGACAGTGAAGGTGACGTACCCGCTGATCGAAGGCATCTGCGATCCCCGACGGGGCTCGATCGGTCAAACCACCAGGAGGGAAGTCGTAGCTTCCATGTCCACGGTCGCAAGACACACATTCGATCGAGAGGTGCTCTTCTTGGTAATAAGCCAACAATTCACCTCCACAGTCTACGCACTCACCTTCGACCAAGAACGGCTCAAGCTCAGGTCGCTCGGTGAACGACCCGGCGACAATGGCCCGAACAACCTTCTCTCCAGCATATCTGAAATCATAGCCCTCGCCATCGACGTGTCGGATGAAGTGTCCCGTGAGTTTCTGTAGGTGGTAATTGAACTGTGCAGAGTCGCGAATCCCAACCGATCGATGCAGGGTGGAGAAGGATACCGGACGGTCATCCGCCTCGAAAAGCGCTTCGAGAATCGCTAGCCGGATCTCATTTCCGATCAACGCGAATGCCTCTGCCGGCTCGAGACAATCGGTGCAATCCATCAATCGACCGATCTCGATCGAGGTAGTAGACTCACTCATGGTGTTTCATACACCAGGTCAGGTCAAAAGTGCTTGCTGAAATCTGTTTATGAACGATTCTATGACATGATGGTCAATCAGATACCGAACGACGCACTCAGGGTCGGACCCTGGCGGTGGTTGACCGGTTTACAGGGTCGTTCCGCTTGACGCTGTGTCGACGGTCAACCTGCGTTCTCGGTGAAATCGAATCACGCATTGGAGCCATTCGTCGTCGAGCGATGGCGATGAACAGGAAACCACCGAGTGCCACGAACACTGCCAAGGACAGTGAACGTGACACCTCGAACACCGATCCGATTACGAGATCTGTCAAGAGCATCCCCCATATCGCGGTGGAAGTGATGAACAAGGTGATCGATACTATCGTGTGGCCGGACTCTGCAAAGCGCATGTCAGTCATTGGGGGTGGGTTTGAATCCATGGTCCTCGCTTGAAGAGAAGACAGGTTACCCAATAAATGTAATCTGAATTATATTTCTGTAGCCAGCCTTACTGAAATGATAATCTGTAAGTTGTAAAGGAAATCTTCCGGGATCGACAGTCGGTCGATCTACGGCCAATCGGGTCCAGAACAACCCGGATGACGAGCCGTATCGGTTCGTAGATTCGGTGTGCCCAGAAGCTGACCAATGCGCCGACCGGGAATTGAACCCGGGCTACGAGCTTGGGAAGCTCGAGTCCTACCACTGGACCATCGGCGCAGGCGATACAACGCTACCCGTGATGTGCACTTCAACGTAGCGCTTCTGGGGCCAGATGAACGTTTAACCACTCGGGTAATGAACAAGACATATGGATGCTGTCTCTCTGACGGAAACCGAACTTGAGGAGTCGGTCGATGCGATCACCGCCTTCATCGAGGGGCAGGTATCTGGAGCGAATGCAGATGGGGTCGTTCTCGGTCTCTCCGGTGGAGTCGATAGTGCAACCGTCGCAGGGCTCGCCAGTCAGGCCGTCGGTCCAGATCAGGTGCGAGCACTTCATCTAACGGCAGCGGCGACGACAGACGAATCCACCAGATTCGCCTCTGAGGTGGCTGAAGTCTTCGGGTTCGACCTCGAGGTGATCGATGTTGAACCGCTCGTTGAGGAGACGCTCGATCTCTACGGCGAGGATGCCGGGCAAACAGCCACCGGCAACCTGCGTGCACGCTCGAGGATGCTGTACTGGTACCTCATCGCGAACGAAGAGAACCGGCTTGTGTTGGGCGGTGGCAACCGGACCGAGTGGCTCATCGGCTATTTCACCAAGTTCGGTGACATCGCCGTCGACTGCCTGCCTCTCGGTGATCTCTACAAACGAGAGGTCCGACAACTCGCGAAGTATCTCGGTGTCCCCGAGAACGTGATCGAGCGGCCACCATCGGCTGAGCTCTGGCTCGATCAGACCGACGAAGACGAACTGGGCTTGGAGTATCACCTCATCGACGAGGTACTCGCTAGATACATCGATGGTCCGGAGAGCAAATCAGACGTTGTTGATGATCTTGGCATCGGTTCGGGGGATGTCGACGATATCGAGCGATTGATCGAGCAATCGGCTCACAAACGGCGCCTGCCCCCGACTCCTGCCTCAGTCCACTGAGGGGAGCGACGCTCCGGCTTCGATGAGATCGGTGAAGGCTTCCTGCTCACTGATGAGCTGCGCTTCGTACGATCCACGATCTCGAAGCCGTTGTTTGATGATCCGAAGCGAACGAGCCGGCTTGGTTGCGAGCTCAATCGCAACTGTCTCGGGGGCCTCAACGAGCTGGGAGACTAACCCAATCTGCTTCGCTTCTGTAGCGGAAATCGTCCGGCCAGTGAGTGACAAATCGAGCGCGTGTCCGAGACCGATCACCTCGACCAATCGGATCGTACCACCCCAGGCACCGAATAAACCCACATTGACCCCTGTCTCGGCGAAACTGGCTGCCTCAGTTGCAACTCGGACATCTGCCGCGAGTGCCAGCTCGACTCCACCGCCCCTCGCGGGACCGTCAATCCCTGCCACGACGATCACATCGGTCTGCTCGATCGTGTCCATCACCTCTTGTCCGAGGCCGGCGAATGCGCTGGCATCCTCCTCCGTCTCGAGGGCAGCAATCGCAGCAAAATCCGCCCCTGCACAGAAGGCATCTCCAGCACCGTGAAGATAGGCCACCGGGGTGGTGACCCCTTCGATAGCCTCGTGCAGTGCCAGTAACGCCTCTGCCGTGAGTGCGTTTCGACGGGCCGGTCGGTCGAGTTTGATGTAGGTCACGCCGTGTGCTCGACGTGTCTCGATCATGCGAGAACCTCAGCTCCCCAGTGCAAGGGTGTTTCCGTCGGTGCCGGTCACACCGAACCTGTCTTGCTGAGCTGGTCGATGACGTGGCGCCGAAGCCGTTCGATCTCACGGTCGATGTTCCGTTCGAAAAAACCCTCAACACCGGGGAGTTTTCCGTCCACCCGGAACCGATTCGTGATGGTGGTGATGTCACCATCCATCGAGAGCGCATGTTCCCCCACGACATCCATGATCTTCGATTCTCCGACGAATCTGACATAGCGTGGCGGGTCACGGTCTACATCCCACGTTCGAACCGAGACCGTCTGTCGTAACAGGGGGAGCGGTAGTTTGAGATACCACACTGTTACCTCCCCCTGTTGATCGAAGTGGTCGACGACACCCAGTGCCGACGCTCGGACCGCTGAATCGGCAAGGAGCTCCCAGACCTCCTCGATGGGAGCCTCGATCTGATACGATCGCTCCACCTCGACGGTCATAGCCCGACCATCGCCCTGAACAGCGAAAAATACCCGCCTTGTTGAACCCATTCCAAAAGCCTTTGACCACACTCTTCCTAGCGGCGGGTGATGAGTGCGTATCCTCACGTCAGTGAGGCGCTGGAGCGGTCGATTCACGATATCGTCCCGAAACCGTTCAATGAGCGGCTAGCTGGGATACTGGCAGATCGTCCACTCACTCCAGCTGCGGCGACGGTCGCCACCGGATTGGCCATCGATCGGACAGCTGATCGCGACAAGCTAGCCACACTCGGTATCGGAGTTCAGCTGGGATACGAGGGGCTCCGACTCACTCGCCGATTGATCCAACAAGATTCATGGCTCGGCACCGACCGGACCACCGACGAAGATATCGATATCCTCGCCGCCGAGGTACTCGTCGCTCGTGGAATGAACCTGCTGACCAGGACTGGCACGGTCACCCAAGCAGTCGATGTTGTCAAGCGATTCGGTCAACGAGCTGCCTTTGACCGAACTGAGACAGCTGGCGATGGGCTCGGTACGCTTGAGATGGATATCATCAAACTCGCGGTTGATACCGGTGCAGACGCCGTCTTGCAGTCGGTACCACCACCAATCGCGTCACTTGGGGCTGAGCTAGCCACCCGGCTAGACACCGATCCGATTCCCGAACCTGAGATCGCACTCGAGGGGTTCCAGCGAGAGGTCGACCAAGTCTATCATCTCCATGAACCACCGTTGGTCGAGGATCCGTCTTCCTCATCAACGGTTGATCCCTAACAGATGGCACGGGCATTATCGAAACGCCCAAAGCGACGACCGAGATAGAGGTCGATACGTGCCTAGGTAGCTTAGCGGTAAAGCGCGTCCTTGGTAAGGACGAGAGCCCGGGTTCAAATCCCGGCCTAGGCT
>SKSH01000065.1 GCA_007118075.1 Halobacteriales archaeon | reverse complement strand
GTGTCGGCATGATTGGTCTTGTTTTCGGCTCACTTAATTGGGACGTTGGAGTGGGTCTGTTGATTGGTGGTACGATCTACACCTTCGGCGTCCTCCTCGGCTGGCACAGATGGGGGTTCCACGATCCAGTCACTGCCCTCCATCATCCAATTTCAATAGGGGTTCTGGTCGTCGTTGGGGTTGGCGCGCTAATCGGATCAATCATCATGTGGTTGATTCTATTCGGCGCGCTGGGGACAGACGTTGTCTACCTGATCGTCGCCAGCCCGAGCGAGGGGGTAGTGCTGGGAATCATCACTCTGCTAGCCTTGTTTGTCGCCACATCAGCAGTCAGAGTTGCCCGGTTGATACCAAGGAGTAGGCAGTGATACTTGCCGACGTCTTTTAAATAGCAGTGAATGGAGGAGGACCGTATGCGATCACGAAGCTGGTCACGAATCGCCACAGGTGTCCTCATCATCCTCATCGGAGGATTCTTGCTGCTTTGGACGACCGGTACGATCGAGGCACAGCTGTTTTGGGCTTGGATCCCGGCCTTGTTCGTGCTGCTTGGGGTCTGGGCATTGGTCAGGAGTGGCGTTCAGAATATCGTCGGCCCGGTGATGCTCATTGCCATTGCGGGGGCGTTCTTGCTTCGAAGTCTCAACCTCATCGAAGCAGGAATAATCGGCACCTACTGGCCGGTGTTCATTATCCTCTTTGGCTTGCTGGTAATCATCAACCGATATCGGCGACGAAGACGGATTGAAGTTCAGGATATCGATGTACAGGGTGTGACAAGTATCGGCATCTTCGGCAACGATCGACGACGCATCACCAGTGATATCTTCGCAGATGCCGAGGCAGTCTCCATCTTCGGCGATGCAGAAGTGGATCTCCGTGATTGTACCATCGAAGACCCACCCGCACACGTAGAAGTCACGGCGATTTTCGGTGATGTCGAATTGCGGGTTCCCGAGGAATGGCGAGTCGATCTGCGGGTGATGAACCTTTTCGGAGATGTAATCGACCGACGTCCCCGGTCAACAGTGGAACAAAGCACCGAGTCGATGCTTATCGTGAACGGAACGGCCGTATTCGGAGACGTCGAGCTTCGTGACTGAATTTGAACTGATCGCCATTGTCTGATGACTATTCCTCGGCAGCCGCTCGTTCATCGATAAGTCGTGCTGCC
Organism: Halobacteriales archaeon; assembly: GCA_007118075.1. Taxonomy (GTDB): domain Archaea; phylum Halobacteriota; class Halobacteria; order Halobacteriales; family SKSH01; genus CAZXER01. The sequence goes on along the minus strand of SKSH01000065.1, from coordinate 1,537 downwards.
TTCGCCGTCCATGAACCTCTGAAGAACCACCACGTGACGATCACGGACCAGGTCAGGTAGTTGAGCAAGATCCCAGCGTAGACGGCTGGGAGACCAACCTCAAGGTGAACACCGATTACGAAGGAGAATCCAAGCAGAAACACCACCGTCCCGATGATTCTGGCGATGAAGGGAGTGAACGTGTCACCGGCCCCTCGGAGAGTACCTGCTATGGGTGAGAAGGCACCGAAGATGACGATAGCGCCGGCGAAGACCTGGGTGAAGACAATCGCGAACGAGACGGTCGTGGAATCGCTGGTGAAGAGGTGAGCGATCGGTTCGGCGTAGATGAACAATAAGGAGCCGGCGATGCCGAGGGTGAGGAGGCTGAAGGCAGTGATGGCAAGCCCAGCGAACCGTGCTGAATCTGCATCACCCTCCCCCAGATACTGGCCACAAATGATGGTTGATGCCACGCTATAGGACCGATACAGTGGGCCACCGACCTGCTGATAGATCCGACGGCCGATATGGAATGCGGCGTTCGCTTCCGTGCCAAAGAGCAGGATGATGGCGTTGAGTGGGAACTGTGCCAGCGAGGACGTGAGTCCCTCGGCAAAATTCGGTACGCTGATCAAAATGAGCTGCTTTGCCGTGGTGAATCCAGCAGGACGTGAGAGCCCGGGTTCGGTCCATCCACTCGCGATGGCAGCAACCATTGCGATCGCCTCAATCGTGCGGCTCAATGCGGTCGCAATGCCAACTCCAACGATCTCCATCCGTGGTAGTCCGAGAAGACCGAGACCGAGAGCGACGGTCAAGACGATGTTGATGATATTCGTTCCACCGTTGATGAGCATCGGGGTGATGGTATCTCCGGTCCCCTGAAGGGATCGAGCACCGACGAGAGCGACGATTCGCATCGGCGATGCGGCGAAAATGATCGCGAGATAGATACCCCCCTCAACGACGACATCTCGTTCGGCCCCGAGTATCTCGATTAGGAATGATGAGAAAAGGAATCCGATCACGATGAGTGGTATCCCAAGGAGGAATCCCAACACGAGCGCCTGTGAAATCGCCCGATCTCGAGCGGTCGTCGCCCCACGACCGGTATCCTGACTCGAGAGGGTGATCGCACCCGTTCCGAGACTCAATCCAATGCGTAATGGGAACTGTGCGTATAGATCGGCGAGCCCAACCGCTGCGACAGCAGCAGGCGAGAAGATGCCGGTCACGATGATGTCGACCGTACGCATCAGCGTGTTCAGGGTCTGTTGGATGGCGAGGGGCCATGAGAGCGAGAACGTCCGCTTCCAGACCGACCACACTCGAGCTCGAAACCGACCCATTATCGGAGTCACTTGGTATCTGGTCAAGTCGGTGTCGGAAGCGGCGAGTTATGTGAGGTAGATTGTGGTGTAGCTTCACCGCCGGCTCGAAATGATATCGAACGGGGCCATTATGGTCCCACCCACCCTCAATCTGCGTATGCCAAGCACCAAAGAGATTGTCTGCACCGACGAGTCGTGTGAACTCGATATGTTCGAACTTCACT
>SKSH01000028.1 GCA_007118075.1 Halobacteriales archaeon | reverse complement strand
GTCTTCCCGGCCGCACTCTCGGGCATCATCGCTGCGTATATCCTCGCCATATCTCGGGCCATTGGTGAGACGATGGCGGTCACGTTGGCTGCTGGTAACCTCCCCCAGATCACCACCAACCCGCTCGAACCGATACAGACGATGACCGCCTACATGGTCCATGTCGCCACCGGTGACATCTCCGTCGGCTCGATCGGGTATCGCAGCCTCTTCGCGGTCGGTCTGACCCTCTTCGTGATGACCTTGGCTATGAACCTGCTGAGCATCTGGATCAAGGGACGGTACCGGGAGGTGTACCGATGAGTCATCGCGAGTCGGCTGACCTGGCGTTCGAGACCACCGAGAACCTTCGTCGAAAGCGGTTGATCGGGCGGATCTTCGTCGCAATCTGTCTCATCTCCGCGTCGATCGGCGTCATCGCGCTCATCGTCCTCCTCTTGGATGTGATCTACGAGGCATGGGGGTGGCTCAATCTGACATTCCTCACCTCACCACCATCACAGCTTATCGAGGACTACCTACCGGGTGCCAGGGGTGCTGGAATCTTCCCGGCATTGATCGGTTCGATCCTCCTCATCGCACTGACGGCGATCTTCACCATCTTCCTCGGCGTCGGTGCCGCGGTGTACCTCGAGGAGTACGCCCCGGAGAATCGTTGGACCAGCCTCATCGAGGCGAATATCGCCAACCTCGCCGCCGTGCCTTCAATCGTCTATGGGTTACTCGGCCTTGCCTTGTTCGTCAGGGCCATCCAGCTCGGTTCGAGCCTCATCGCTGGTGCCCTCACGCTCACGTTGTTGATCTTACCGATCGTCATCGTTGCCAGTCAGGAGGCCATCCGGGCCGTACCAGATTCCCGTCGACAGGCAGCGTATGGTGTCGGAGCCACCCAGTGGGAGGTCATTCGAGATGTGGTCCTTCCGGCGGCGTTGCCAGGGATCATGACCGGGACGATTTTGTCGCTCTCGCGGGCGATCGGTGAGACTGCCCCGATACTCATGATTGGTGCGGCGACGACGATGTTCCGTCCACCAATCACCGATGGCCCTGGTGGCATCCCGATTCCCGATCTGTTCGGTCCGTTCTCCGCGATGCCGATGCAGATCTTCGATTGGGCCACGCTCCCTCAGGCAGGCTTCCAGCATATCGCCGCAGCTGGCATCGTCGTCCTCTTGGCAGTCCTGCTCAGCATGAATGCACTCGCGATCTACATCCGATACCGTTACGAGACCAAGGTGTGACAACATGAACGAAGCACTGGTGACCGACGGCATTACCCACGACGTGACGACCGATTCAGCCTCGATTAATGGTGAGACGATTCTCGAGGCGGAGGATCTCTCCGTCTTCTACGGCGAGACCCGTGCCCTCAATCACGTCTCAATGACCATTCCCGAGCGACAGGTGACCGCCATCATCGGACCATCCGGTTGTGGGAAGTCCACCTTCCTGCGGTCGATCAACCGGATGAATGACCTGATATCGAGTTGCCGAGTCGAGGGTGAACTTCGCTTTCGGGGCAAGAACATCTACGATACTGACGTCGACCCGGTCGCACTTCGTCGGGCGATCGGGATGGTCTTTCAGCGGCCGAATCCGTTCCCGAAATCGATCTACGACAACGTCGCCTACGGCCTGAAGATCCAAGGGATCGAAGATAACATGGACCACCGCGTCGAGCAGGCGCTTCGTCGCGCCGCACTATGGGACGAGGTCGCCGATGATCTCTCTAAGAGCGGCCTCGATCTCTCAGGTGGACAACAACAGCGCCTATGTATCGCCCGAGCGATCGCCCCCGATCCGGAGGTCATCCTCATGGACGAACCGGCCAGCGCGCTCGATCCGGTTGCTACCGCCCAGATCGAAGATCTCATCGAGGAGCTGGCCGAGCAGTACACGGTCGTCATCGTGACACACAACATGCAGCAAGCGGCGAGAATCTCAGATCTCACCGCGGTTTTCCTGACCGGTGGTGAACTCGTCGAGGTCGGACCGACTGCCCAGATCTTCGGGAACCCGGAGAACCAACGCGTCGAGGATTACATCACCGGCAAGTTCGGTTGATCGGCGGCTACAATCTAGATTGGCGCCACGTTTCGCAATCGGCAACCTCGTTGAACGTGTAGAGGTGGACACCTTCGATCGCGTACGACTCATTCGTTGCGAACGGGGCGATCCCATCGACGAGTTTGTCCGGTCGATAACGACCCTTCCCACCGATCAGCTGCTTCATCATCCCGATGATACCGGTCGTCTTCCTGACGAACTTGATGGACTCGCCGACACCAACCTTTCGAGAGATGTTGAGCATCCGCTCGGTCTTCATCACGCCCGGCACCCCGACGTAAACAGGTAGCTCGATCCCCTCCTGCCTGATACCTGCGATCCAATCGACCACGGCCTCGGGATCGAAGCAGATCTGTGTCACGATGTAGGTGGCATATGGTGCCTTTTGCGCCAGTGCCTCGTCGAGGGTATCATCATCGATGAGGGGATGTCCCTCAGGATACCCGGTGATCCCGATTTCGGCGAAGTCGTGGCCGAGCTCGTCGAGATCTTGCAACAGCTCGAATGAAGAGGTATACTCACCTGCTGGTTTCTTGTTGTCACCTCCGGGGACGAACAGATCTTCGATCCCAGCGTCGCTGAAGCGTCCGATGAGCGCATCGAGTTGTTCGCGATCCCGAACCGCTCGGGCGGCAAGGTGTGGAACGACCTCGAGCTCCCGCTCAGTTGCCACCTCGACACACCGATCGACCGTTAGATCGAGGCCCTTCTCCGGCGAGGCGGTGATGGCCACCGTTGCACCAGATGGCAGTTCATCGAGGGCGTAGTCGAAGCCCATGAACGGCAGCAGTTCGTAACGTGGGTCCGAAAGCAACGCACTCACAGCCTGTTCACTCACGTAGGTTTCACCACGTATGGGTGGGACTCGGCGGCATATATAACGCCGTTATCGCCACCACCTTACGAATCACGGCGGTACTCGACGAAGGTAACCGCCTCACCATTCTCTCTGGATACCTCTGTCCAGTCCTCCCACGCCACGGACGGGAATCTGGTATCACCGTCGAAGCGGCCTGGAACCTCGGTGATGCTGAGACGGTCAGCGATTGGAAGGAACTGTTCATAGATGGTTCGTCCCCCGGCGACGAAGGCGATGTCGCCAAGGTCCTCGGCCGTCTCGAGAGCCGCATCGATGGAGCCGACGACAATGACGAGACTACCGTCAGGGATGTTGGATTCATCGACTATAGCCGCACGTGCTTGGTTGCTCACCACGATCGAGGTTCGACCTGGCAGGGCGGTCCCCAACCGGGAGACGATCGAGTCAAATGTCCGACGACCGAGGATCACCGGCGCTCCCATCGTCGTCTCCTTGAAGTGGATGAGGTCCTCTCGATGATGCCACGGCATCTCATCGTCATCGCCGATGGTTCCATCCTCGGCGACCGCGGCGATGATGACGAGTTCGAGGTCGTTCATTCGGCGACGGCAAAGCGCAGGCGTGGATGTGGGTCGTACCCCTCGAGGGTGACGTCATCAACGCTGAACGTGTCGATGGTCGTCTCGGTGATCGCCACCGTGGGCCGGTCTCTCGGGGTGCGCGAGAGCTGTTCAAGGAGGTTCGGAACGTGGTCGAACCCGGTCTCCTCCTCGGGCTCGGTCGGGGCCGTCTCCTCCAACCAGTCCCTGACCTCGAGGTAGTCATCGGGGGTCTCGCAGTTAGCGATTCGTCCTTGGAGCGCATCAAGATTGTCTCCATACCAGCCACCGCGCTTGCCGGTACCACAGTAGATGTGTGCATCGGTGAGCGAGTGCGCGAAGGTCCCCGGTTCAAAGCCTGCCTCCTGGGCGACGAGCATCAACAAGAGAGAATACGCGGCGATATTGAACGGGACACCGAGGGCGATGTCGGCCGATCGCTGCTCGAGCTTGAGGTTGAGTTCGTCACCTTGCACGTTGAATGTATAGGTATAGTGACACGGGGGTAGCTTGCTGACCGCGGCGTTCGCGGGGTGCCAGGCGTTGACGACGATCCTACGCGAATGAGGTGACTCCTCCAACCGGTCGAGCACGTAGCGCAGTTGATCGAAGGTACCCTCTTCGTTGACACAGGGATGGTCTTCATTTGGCCATGCCTCGCCGGGGAGGCGATCAGCTGCTGGTGGGATGGGATACCGACGCCAGAAGCGACCGTACGCCGTCTCTAATCGTCCCTCTGCATCGGCCCATTCATCCCAGATGGCGGTATGCTCACGGAGTTCCTTGATATGTTCTTGTCCAGATAAGTACCAGACGAGCTCGTGAAGCATCGAATCCCAGTACATCTCCTTGGTCGTCAACAACGGGAAGCCGTCGACGAGATCGAGTTCGTACTCGTAATGGAACATTGAGATGGTGTCCACCGCCGTCCGGTTCGGCTTGTATCCCCCAGCCTCCAACACGCTCGAGACCAACTGTTGGTAGGTCCGCATAGTCGTTATCGGCGGTGCGCCGGCCGGGGGCTTAACTTGTGGTACTCTGCCTGGCTCGACGGACATACCATCAGCTTTCTTATGCCTGCCAGGTGAACTATCAGGGTGACATGAGTTCACAAGACGAGGGTGCTGAAGAACTTCCGACCGATTACAAGATCGCCAAGTCTGTCGACAAGCAACCGATCTGGGAGATCACCGAACCGTTTGGTATCGACAAGACAGATCTTGATCTCTATGGCGATTACAAGGCCAAATTGACCCAATCGGCCATCGATCGCCTCTCCGGGGCCGAAGACGAGGCAAAGCTCATCCTCGTCACCGGGATGACCCCAACACCGTTGGGTGAGGGGAAGACCGTCACCACGATCGGGCTCGGCCAGGCGTTCAACCAGCTCGATCGACAGACGATGATCTGTATCCGTGAACCATCGCTTGGACCGGTCTTCGGCATCAAGGGGGGCGCCGCTGGTGGTGGCTGGTCGCAGGTGCTCCCGATGGAGGATATCAATCTGCACTTCACCGGTGACATCCATGCATTGACCGCCGCACACAATCTCATCTCGGCGATGCTCGATGCGCACATCACGAAGGGGAACGAGCTCGATATCGACATCAATGAGGTCGTCTGGAAGCGGTCGATCGACATGAACGATCGGGCGCTTCGTCAGACCGTCATCGGGCTAGGGGGACGGACGGGTGGCACCCCTCGTGAGGACGGATTCCTCCTGACCGCAGCTTCGGAGCTGATGGCGGTATTGTGCCTTGCTGATAGTCTCGAGGACCTCAAAGCCCGTATCTCGCGCATCATCGTCGCATACGATTCCGATGGCGAGCCGGTCACCGCCGGAGATATCGAGGCGGCTGGAGCAGCGGCGATCTTGCTTCGCGATGCCCTACGCCCGAACGTTGTCCAGACCATCGAGGGAACCCCTGTCTTCGTCCATGGCGGTCCGTTCGCGAATATCGCCCACGGGACTAACTCGCTGATCGCCGACCAGCTTGCATTCGGGATGGGCGAGTACGTGGTCACTGAGGCTGGTTTCGGTTCAGATCTCGGTGCTGAGAAGTTCATGAACGTCGTCTGTCGATTCGGACAGATGGCACCAGAGGCGGTCGTGATCGTCGCAACCATCCGGGCGCTCAAGTACCACGGTCTGGATATGTGGCCGGCCGATCAGGACAAACTCGCCGAACCGGATGTCGAGGCGGTCAAGGGCGGGTTCGAGAACCTCGACAAACACATCGAGAACCTGCAGAAGTTCGGGGTACCAGTCGTCGTCGCCATCAACCGATTCCCACAGGACACTGACGCAGAGGTCGCCGCCGTCATCGAACACTGTGAGGAAGAGCTTGGTGTGAGAGCGGCTGAATCAACTGTCTTCGGTGACGGTGGTGAGGGTGGTATCGATCTGGCAGAACAGGTGATTGATGCGGCCGAGTCAGATGAGGCTGATTTCGAGTACCTCTATGATGCCGATGCCCCGATCAAGGAGAAGATCGAGACCATCGCAACCGAGATTTACGGAGCTGGTGAGGTGAAATATGTCGGGAGTGCTGAGGACGATATCGCTCAGCTCGAGGAGATCGGCATGGATGACACCCCGGTCATCATGTCGAAAACATTCCACTCATTCAGTGATGATGCAACAATCAAGGGTGCACCGACCGGTTGGGACCTCGAGGTCAAGGAGGTCTACCCGTCGGCCGGTGCCGGGTTCGTCGTGGCACTGACCGGTGACGTCCTCACGCTCCCAGGACTCCCAGCTCGGCCCGCAGCGGCCGATATGGACATCGACGCCGACGGCAATATCTCTGGACTCTTCTGAATCCCCACGCACACAGTTTGATTACCCTCGTGGCTGAAGTGAGTAGTAACGATGACCGATGAGCCTGCAGGTGATGATGGGGTGTTCGCCAGGGAATCCCGCTATCTGGAGACGTACGTACAGATTGTCGTCGAAGACGGTCATATCACTGAGGTCACGTTCCCAGAACGTCCTGATGAGTCAGCCGGTGAGAAACATCCGATGCTCGATAGGATTGAGAAGTATCTGACCGGCACTGTCAAGGATAATTTTGATGATGTCCCAGTCTCCCCGGATGTTCCAGACGATATCGCACAAGTCTTGGAAGCGGTTCGAACCATTCCGTATGGAACCGCCCTGTCATGTGCCGAATTGCTCCGAGAGAACAAGGGACTCGACCCGACCCTAGCCTCAGATCACGACCTCGTCCGGGTGGCGCTCGATGCGAACCCGACCCCGCTCGTGATACCCGATCATCGGATTAGGGATGCGCCAAGTGGAGCCCCACCAGCTATCGAACAACGCCTGCGCTCGCTCGAACGTATCGTGACATGAACGATGAGTACCCCGAGAGGAGCGCCCGATGACGATACTCGGTGACATCACCACATTCGGCCCGATAATCAGCACGCAGCTGGATTCATTCGGCGTACTCGGTCCAGTCTATGATGAAGTGGATTTTGTCCCTGAGATAGTGATCGATGCCTTCGCCGCGATTGGCATCATCGTCTTGGCGTGGATTTTTGGCAGGATTATCATTCGGCACGCTGGTCGGACTGTGGCCCGACGGTTCGAACGTCCGAGTGTCACTCGAGCGATACTGCAGGTGATCCGGGCGATCGTGTTGCTCGTCGGCATCGCCATTGCAGCGGCCGTCATCGGGTTCTCACCGGGCGATATCCTCCTGTCAGTTACCGTCTTGACGGCCATTCTCGCCGTGTTACTGGCTCCACTTGCCAGGCGGTTTATTGGAGGGATGTTCGTCCTGGCCGATCAACCATATGAGATCGGGGACATGATCGAGATTGTCGATACTGATACGCGGGGATTTGTCGAGGACGTCACGCTTCGATACACGAAGCTCTTCACGATGGAGAACACCTTCATCGTCGTCCCGAACTCGTCGATCATCGAGCGTGATATTATCAACTACTCAGCAGAAGATGAGCGAACACGACAGGACCTCGACATCGTCGTCACCTACGAGGGGGATCTCGACACGGCTCGTGAAACGATTCGAGAGACAACTGCTGAGGTTGAGGGGGTTATTCCGGGTGGACCTGCAATCCGAGTCGGGAGCACCCGTTATCCGGCAGAACCGGTGTGTTATATCAACGAATTCGGGGATCACGGCATCCGTCTGCGACTCAGGTATTGGTTGCGTGAGCCGTATTTCATGCAACGGGTCAGGTCAAACATCCAGGCTGCCATTTGGGACGCCCTTGAGCCGGAACCGGTCGAGATCGCATATCCACATCAGCATATGGTGTTCGATGACACATCCGGAGAACTTGAAGTCGGGATACGTGATCGAGCTGATACCAACTAGCAATCAATCGAACTCGTCACTCGTCTTCGACGATCACGAATTCAGCATCGATCTGTTGTTGGAGATATTCTGCGATGTCCGGATCATCGACCATCCGATTGATTGCACGCCGCCAGCGACCGAGTTGCTTGTGACCGAGGACGACGACATCGGCATCCTCAGCGACGATCTCCTCAAGGATCTGATCTTCGACGATGAATGCCCGGTCGACGAGGTATCGAGCGTTTGGTAGACGGCCAAACTCGCTCTCGACGGCACGTTTGAGGTCGAAACGGGTCACCTCTTGCGGATCTTGATAGAGGTCCACATGGAGGATGACGAGTTCAGCATCGCGTTCTTCTGCCACCTTGATCGCTCGTTCCAGTGTCCCCTTTGAATGTGAAGAGATTGGATATCTGACCGGGACGAGAACGATGACCATCTACTACGATGTGTTGTTCGGCAGTGGAGTAAGGATTCCGTTTGACAGGTTACCAATCAATCCATTGCATACTGGAACAGAGCTCGCTGGAGCTCCGTGAGGTCGACCGAGGACGTCTCCGCTAACTCGACACATCGGTCACGATAGTCGTGGTACATCTGTGCCGAACGTGTGTCCGGCCAGACGGTGTCAATAATTCTGAAGGTCCGAAGTGTCGACCACTCCGGTTCGCCCATGACGATGTCGCGAGTTGGTGACGTGAAGTAGAGTATCCCCGAGGCGATTCCGGCACCGATACCGGTGAGTTGGACCAATGCATCGACTCGATCTTTGGCGGTTTCGAGTTCGATCGCCCGTTCGATCGTCTCTTTGACCGTCGGCCATTGATTCTCACCGAATGCCGATTCAGCCCGACTGGCTTCGCGGTTGTACCTCGAGGAGAGATGTCGACGGTAGTACCATCTGACCAGCCATTCGATATCACGCCACCGGAGGTCACCCACACGAGCTGCGGTTGGGAACGTTTCCAAGGCGGCCGTTTCGACTGTTGCAAACGCTGCGGTTCGCTCATACTCGTGGGCAAGTCGCCGGATGGTCTGCTCGTCGAGGTCGGTCACCAACCATCAATTGCGGTGACGACCATATCAACTACTCGAGAATGTAGATGGATTCGATGTCAGAAAGATACATGCGGCCAGCGGGCTAAGTACTTCCAGTCAGTGATTCATCACCATGTCAAGCGATCAAGACGACGAGCTCGTCAAGACGATCTGTCCGTACTGTGGAGTCGGCTGTGGCCTGCAGCTCAATCCGGGTGAGGAGCCCGGAGAGGTCTCCATCAAACCGTGGTTCGATAACCCCGTCAACGGTGGCGCGCTCTGTATCAAGGGGGGCGCATCGACGCAGGTTGTAAACCACGAGGAACGCTTGAAGGAACCACTCATCAAGGAGGACGGCGAGTTCCGAGAGGCGACGTGGGATGAGGCACTTTCGTACATCGTCGACGAGTTCGAGCGGATTCATGATGAGTTCGGCCCCGACGCCATGGGCTTTTTCGGGTCATCCAAGGTGATGAACGAGGAGAACTACCTCTTGCAGAAACTGGCCCGACGATACGGGACCAACAACGTCGACAACTGCACCCGGATGTGTCATGCCTCGACGGTGTACACCCTCCGCAACAGCCTGGGCCAGGGGGCGATGACCAACAGCATGCAGGACCTGATGGACGAGGGAGATGTCTACTGGATCCAGGGGGCGAACCCAGCCGAGCAACACCCGATCGCCCACAGCCAGTACCTCCGCCAGGCCGCGCTTGAGGATGCGAAGATCATCCAGGTCGACCCGCACGCCAACAAGACGACCCGCGATGCCGACATCCACCTGCAGCATAACCCTGGGACTGACATCCCACTGCTCAATATCGCGATCAAGACCATCCTGGATGAGGGCCTGTACGACGAGGCGTTCATCGAGGAGCGGACTGAGGGGTTCGAGCACCTGAAAGAGACGCTCTCGGACTTCGATAAGGAGGCGGCAGCCGAGGAGTGTGGCGTCCCGCTCGAGGACATCGAACTGGCCGCAGAGAAGTACGCGAGCGCCGGCAACGCCGCAATCTTCACCGGCATGGGGATGAGCCAGCACACCTGCGGCGTCGACAACGTCCAGAACGAAATCAACCTCGCGCTCATCACCGGCAACGTCGGCCGACCCGGGACAGGTGTGAACCCGCTCCGCGGACAGAACAACGTCCAGGGGACGTGTGACGTGGGTGCGATGCCGAACGTCCTGCCTGGGTACCAGCTCGTCGACGACGACGAGGCTCGAGAGTCCGTCGAGAACGTCTGGGGCTTCGAGGTTCCGCCGGAACCGGGACTGACGAACGTCGAAATATCGAATGCAATCGGTGAGACGATTCACGGGCTGTACATCATGGGCGAGAACCCCATCATGAGCGAACCGGACGCCAACGAGGTCGCCGAACGCTTCGAGAACGACCTCGAGTTCCTCTGCGTGCAGGACATCTTCATGACCGAGACCGCAAAATACGCCGACGTCGTCCTCCCGGCGACGACGTGGGCCGAACGCGGCGGGACGGTCACCAACACCGACCGCCGCGTGCAGCGGATGCGCGGGGTCCACAAGGTCCACGAGAACACGAAGCACGACCTCGAGATCGTCTCCGAG
>SKSH01000072.1 GCA_007118075.1 Halobacteriales archaeon | reverse complement strand
TAAGAATCTGTTTGACCTGACCGGCTAAGGCGTTTCGCCGGTCTCGATCGAGAAGTCGGCTTTCGGGTAGGCGACGCAGGTGAGCGTGTAGCCCTTCTCGAGTTCGGGGGATTCGAGCATCTGCTGGTTGTTGTGGATGACGAAGTCCTCTGATGGCCCATCGACAACGTGACCGCCACAGGAGAGACACTGTCCCTCTCGGCAGGCGTATGGGAGCTCCCAACCCTGCTCTTCACCGGCCTCAAGGATGGTCTGGTTCTCTCGGACCTCGACCGTTGTTCCCTCCTTGACGTACTCGACCTCGAAGATCTCCGCTTCGTCATCCGATTTTGTCCAAGGACCACTCTCCTCCGCACCTGCATCCTCAAGCTCACCCTCTGCCGATTCACCGCCAGCAGCGATGGCACCACCACCGATACCAGGTGCTCGGCTCATCGGCTCTGGAAAGTCTGTCTCGGCGAGCGTGGATGCGCGATGTTCGAGGATGGCATCAGAGATGTCCTCGCTTGGACGCCAACCGGTACCCCGCATGAAATGGAAGAAGACGGGGACAGCGGCTACCACCACCGCGATCGCGATCGCCTCAAGCGTACCGACCATGTGGGCGAGAATTTTCAATGGGAGGCTAAAGAGGTTGCGCTTACCCGTCGTTGCGAGAGATCGGATGGCCACCGAAGCCACCACGGAGATGGTTCGCAACCCGGTGGGCAAAGCGCTCTCGACGGCTGGCATACCGCTCCGCCAGGGCGGTGTAGATCAATGGGACCGGGATCTCCTGGGAGATGGCCTCCTCGACGGTCCACCGACCGGTCGATCCTCCTTCGATCCGGGCGGCAACGTCGCCGAGATCACTGCCTTCCTCAGCGAAGGCCTCCTCACATAGCTCGACGAGCCACGAGCGGATGACGGCATTGCCGCTCCAGTTCCTCGCGACAGCCTCGAGGTCGAGGTCGTAGCGGCCATGGCGGAGCAGTTCGAACCCCTCTCCATAGGCCTGCATCAGTGCGTACTCGACACCGTTGTGGACCATCTTCACGTAGTGCCCGGCGCCGTGCGGACCGAGGTGCTCCCAGTACCGTCTCCCGCCGGCGACTGCGGTGAATGCCGGTTCGACCGCATCGACGGCCCATGGCTCACCACCGACCATGAGGGCCATCCCTCGGTCTCGGCCACCGACACCACCACTGGTCCCACAATCGACGTAGCCGCAGGTGAGCGCCCTTGCGCGCCCGATACTCATCGCGTAGTGTGAGTTCCCACCATCGACGATCACGGCATCATCCGAGAGGTGTGGCTCGAGTCCGGCCAAGGTCTCATCGACCGCATCGCCTGCTGGAACCATCAGCCAGATTCTGGCTGGTTCTGGGAGTGCGTTGACAACATCGACCATCGTCTCCTCGACGGCGATATCGGTCGTTTGGTCGACGGTCTCACGGGTTGTTTCGTCGACGTCGAACCCGGTTACCTCATGCCCGGCATCGGTGAGTCGCTCACCGACGATGCGACCCATCCGTCCGAGCCCGATCAATCCGATGTGCATATGTTCATTCCCGAGACGGAGACTGTATCGATTGTGGTTTGCCGTCTCTCAGGATACCGAATATCGATTTCCTCCGGCTACACCCGTGCGTACCCACGAGACAACCCGTGGGTTGGGCTCGCCAGTGTCGGTCTCTTCGAGATCAGCGGAACACGTGATGACCGATCAGACCGAACCCTGATCGGTGAAGGTATGTCTGGTGTGGATTTTGCCGTCACTGTTGAAGGTGTGAAAGTCAGCGAACTCGAGAGTGATCGAACCTCCATGGATTTGGCCCTCGAATCCACCTCTGACGGCGATGGTGTCGCCATCGACGACCAGTTCATGGATCGTGTGGGTGCCATCTTCGAGGTCTCTGACCTCGTGGTAGAACTGCTCGAATGCCGCCTTCCCCTCGATCGGTTCGTGTCCGGGTCGGTGATAGATGATATCGTCGGTGAAGAGGGCAAATAGCTCTTCATACGCCTCTGCATCGACGTACTCGTAGTATGCCCGAACGGCAGCCTCGTGCTCGCTGGTGTTGACCATGTCTTACGGTCTTCTCGTCGCCACATAACCTCACCGTCACCAGGCGTATCCAGAACCGCCTCGAGATGCTGGTGGATAGCAGGACAAAGTTTATCAAAGCTCGCTGGCTCGCCACATCTATGGGCGTGATGCCGTCGGTAGTACGTCAGCAAACCCACTGAGCGACGGTCACCGCTTTTTCGGTGTCTTTCCTCAGCCTCACCGAAGCGACGTGCCGAGACACGCCACCGAAGGACCCAATACGCGCTTGATGACCCATGACTGAACTTGATGACAGCTACGAGCCACAGGAGATAGAAGAACACCTGGTTGCAGCCTGGTTGGACAGCGATATCTATCGATACGAGGATACCGGTGCCGATGATTACGTCATCGATACCCCACCACCATATCCGACGGGGAACTTCCACATCGGGAACGCCCTCGGCTGGTGTTACATGGACTATGCTGCCCGGTTCCACCGCATGATCGGTGATGATGTCCTCTTCCCACAGGGGTGGGATTGTCACGGACTTCCGACTGAGGTGAAGGTGGAGGAGAACCACGGAATCCACCGGACGGAGGTCTCACGAGATGAATTCCGAGAACTGTGTATCGAGCTCACCGAGGAACAGATTGATGCGATGAAGTCGACGATGCAACGGCTCGGGTTCTCCCAGGAT
>SKSH01000074.1 GCA_007118075.1 Halobacteriales archaeon | reverse complement strand
TCGAGTGGCCCACCACCGAGTTCGACGACGTACAGCGGTACGAGTAACGATGCCCCACCGAAGGCAACCGACCCCATCGCCCACGGGAAGAGCCAACCCCTTGCCATCAACCCAAGCTGTACTCGCCAGTGCCTTTACATTGGTGAAGCAAACGGGCTACCCAGTGTCGATAGCAGTGTCGACCTCATCAAGGAGGTCATATTGCGGCGAGATGCGCGCAAGAACAAATAGCGTATAGTACCGCAAAAACGTCTGAATTGGAACCCCGGCGATGATCGTCGTCAACGCCCCGACAAGGAGGAGGGTCAGACTAACCAGGCCGACAACGATGGCTACAGCGAGCGTGGGACTTGCGGCAGAAACGAGGGCATACACGGCAAATCCGACGATGAAGGCCGGAATCCCAAGGAGAAGCAAGAAGAAGACACCCACGAGTCCGACCGCGAAGGCGGCACCGATATCCAGCAAGAACCGAATGACGGCGTAGACCCCGTATTGAGTCCAATCAGTTCGGATCTCCGTCCAGAGCCGTCGCCACCCCTCAATCACCCCGGATTCCTCGGCGACCATGATCGGTACGACGAAATCGAAAGTGAATCGAACGAAGAGCCAAGAGGCGATCCCGGCCACTAAAAACAGCGGAATCAAGAGAATGAGCACCAGCAGGAATAGGCCGAAGGTTACGATGGTCAGGATGAGGGCGACAATCATCAGGCCGACCAACAACAGTCCAATCCCGACCCAAAAGAGTAACAGATGGATGCCCTGCCAGAGGGACTCCCCGAAGAATCCTCGGATA
Source organism: Halobacteriales archaeon (assembly GCA_007118075.1). Classification (GTDB taxonomy): domain Archaea; phylum Halobacteriota; class Halobacteria; order Halobacteriales; family SKSH01; genus CAZXER01. The sequence continues at coordinate 1,985 of SKSH01000074.1, read as the reverse complement.
CGAATCTCCCTGGTGATGAGTTGCCTGACAAAGACGAACTGCATGATTGAGGAAATCACAGCAACGAGGATTCCAAGGAGTATCGCCAATAACGCCACGAAGAGAATCACTATCGAGGTGAAAACCGCTGGGAAGTTCACATTGAGGTCAACACCTGAATCGAAACCGAATGTCGGTATGATACCAGGAACCTCAATGAAACTGCCAGAGGGGACGTTCCCCGTGCCGAAAAACCCGCCACTCCAACCCACGAAGAACACGACCACTGCCAGCACCAACCAACGGGTGAGAGAGAAGGGAAGCAACAGCTCACGAGTGGCATGATATGACGGTCGAAATGCATCTATTGCATGCCAGGTCATCTTGTACGTTTCCACCTAGCCCCATGGTGGGAAAACACCGTCGACCGTCCTCAATCACCTTCGACCGGTGCAACCCGATCGATTCGGACCCGGCGGATCCGACGTGAAGAGGTATCAAGAACGGTTAAAATCGTCTCGTTGAACTCGACCCGATCACCCTCCTCTGCCAGCCGGCCGAGATGATGATTTATCAAGCCAGCGATTGTCACGAACGGTCCGTCCGAGTGCAGGGAGAACCCCATAGCCTCATTGACATAATCGATGGTTGCCCACCCCTGCACGATTGCCGTATCGGCATCAACGATCTTGATCGGTTCCATCTCCTCACGGTCGAAGAGCTCGCCTATCACCTCCTCAATGGCATCACTGAGTGTCGCCATCCCGACGACCGTCCCAAATTCATCGACCGCGAAGACCATCCGGTGACCATCAGCCTGCATCTCCGCGAGGACCTCGTCGACGGGTTTGATGCTCGGGACGAACACCGGTGCTTCGAGGAGTTCCTGCACCGAAGTACCATCAACACGGGCCCGCAGAGCGTCACGGAGATCGATCACCCCCCTGACATCATCGCGGTTATCGCCATAGATGGGAAGCCGTGAGACTCGCTCACGCCAACAGGTCTCGATAATCTCATTGAGGGTGGCATCGAGCGGGAGACTCACGATCTCTCCTCGAGGGACCATCATCCCTCTCACAGTCGTCTCCTCCAGATCGAGCACCCCTCTAATCATCGCACTTTCATCGGTATCGATCGCCCCAGATCGCTCCCCACTGATGACGATCGTCTCGAGCTCCTCTCGTGTAAGATACCCCTCGAACGACGGATTCCCACCAGTGACCCGATTGATCTGCCGCATCAGCCACTCGAAGATGAAGAACACCGGCGAGAAGACGCGTTGGACGATCGAGACTGGTCGAGACATCCGGAGCGCAAGGCGTTCTGGATTGGTCACCGCGTAGGATTTCGGGGCCAGCTCACCGAAGACAATCACGACCACACTTGTCATCACCGTCCCGAGCGTTGCCGCCACACCAGGATCGAAGTACAGCACCAAGAGCGCGGTTCCCACACTCGCTGCGGCGATATTGGCCACATTGTTGGTCACGAGGACGGTCACGAGGAAGCTGTGTGGATTTGACCGGAGCGTATCAAGCGCCTTCGCGGCAGGGGTCCCGGTCGTGGCGATGGCGTCGATCCGGTGTTTGGGAAGCGAGAAAACCGCGAGCTCAGTGCTCGAGAATGCCGCACTGATGCCGATGAAGAGGATGATGGCACCTATCCCGAGTACAACAAGGGTTACCGACATGGTTCCGCCATGGCCCGCCGACGGGTTAGCTCTACGGTCGCGCGCGATTCGCCGATAGATGGACAAGGTTCGACGTGTGATAATATACGCATGGCATCCCCATTGGCCGATCAAGAGTGCGTGGCGTGCAACTCAGATGATGAGCCGCTGTCGCCGGATGAGTACGCCGAGTACCTCGACGAGCTCGATACCGAAGTCTGGGAGGTTCTCGATGAACACCATCTCGAGGGGACCTACGCCTTCGACGACTTCCGTGATGCACTCGAATTCGCATACGAAGTCGGTGAACTCGCAGAAGCAGAGTGGCACCATC
>SKSH01000060.1 GCA_007118075.1 Halobacteriales archaeon | reverse complement strand
TTGAAATGGTCTCGATTGTAGGCAACGGTCGGCATTGCTGCTACTGAAAGGACGATTAACGGAATCGAGAAGAAGCTCGCCTGGATGAGGCCCTGAATGGCCGATAGAGGGAGCACGAGTAGCGTCAGGTACCATGCCATCCGACTGCCCCGTTTGAGCAGGTACGCAAGTAACAACATCACGAATCCCGTCATCGAACCGGTGAAGCCTGCCACATCGGTCACAAAAGCTGGAAGATACGGCTCGACAATCCCGATTGGTACCGGTGTTGCGAGGTGTAACACACCGGTGACGAGTGACAGTATCCCCACGAGACCAACGAGGAGTACGGTCGATCGACGCCCTGGAACCGGGCGAATCAGCTTCATACAGGATCACCGAGTGTCGTTGTCAAAGGGTTTGCTTCCTGAGCATCTCGGACATACATCGGTCCGTTATTCCTTGTTAGGACGGTGCGCTACCACGATCGGGGTCTGTGTGAGCGGATTTGTCACTACCATCGTGTCGATCCCGTATGCCTGACGCAAAGTCTTAGGGAGTAAGACCTCATCCGCTTGACCCATCGCTTGGATGGTCCCATCGTGTACCAAGACAAGTCGGTCACAGTACCGAGCGGCAAGATCTAGATCGTGAACGGCGGCAAGGATCGCCTTGTCATCATCACGCAACTCACGCAAGAGTTCGAAGACCGATACCTGATGATTGATATCAAGACTAGCTGTTGGCTCATCGACGAGGAGTGCTGTGGTATCCTGGGCTATCGCACGTGCGATGAGTACCCGTTTGCGTTCACCACCGCTGATCTCAGAGAATGGTCGATCCGCGAGGTAGGCCGTGTCCGTCTTTTCCATCGCTCGGTCGACCAATGATCGATCGGCCGGTTGCAACCGCTCGAACCGCCCCTGGTAGGGATGTCGCCCCATCGTGATGACATCTCGAATGGAGAAATCAAACGAGAGTTCCGTCTGCTGAGGAACGACTGCAGTTAACTGGCCGAGTTCAGCAGCTGAAAGCGAGTCAACCGGAACCTCACCGAGAGTAACCTCACCATCGTCCGGATCGAGGATGCCGCTGATGAGGCGCAAGAGCGTTGTCTTGCCGGCACCGTTCGGGCCAATGAGGCCAACGAGTTCTCCAGTTCCAACTTCGAGGGAAACCGAATGTAACACCGGCTTGTCTCCGAAAGCGAAGCTGATGTCTTGTACCCCGATCATAGGGCATACACCCGACGTTGCATGAGCAAGTAAAGGAAGAATGGAGCCCCAACGGCCGCAGTAATAATTCCAACCGGTGCCTCAGCTGGTCCAGTCCTTGCAATCGTATCTGCCAGCACCAGGAATATCGCCCCGCCAATCGCGGCCGTTGGAAGCAAGATACGATGGTCAGGTCCGACGACGAGTCGGAGCATATGTGGAACGACGAGGCCAACGAATCCGATGACACCGGAGACAGCGACGGCCACTGCGGTGATACCACTTGATATCGCAAGTAAGATCTGCTTTGTCTGCTCTACGGATACCCCAAGTGAGTGGGCATCTTCCTCACCGAGTAACAACACGTTGAGATCACGTGTAAAGGCGAGTAGAACACCGAAGAAGAGGAGGGTCATTGGGAGGGCGAATAGCACGTCGTTCCAGGAGGCTACGTGGAGATGTCCCATCAACCAATAGACTACGGTGAGGAGACTATCACCACTGTGTATCACGAGATAGGAGATGACCGCCCCTAGGAACGTGTTTATCGCGATTCCTGCCAAGAGGAGGGTTGCCACGGGGGTCCGCCCCGACTCAGTCGCGATGACGTATACCAAGAAGGCAGCAGCAATCCCACCGAGGAATGCTGCCGCTCGGAGATCGAACGGAAGTAGCGCTGGTGCGGCGATGGCGAGGACTGCGCCTACAGCGGCACCTGAGGACACCCCAATGATCGCCGGATCAGCCAACGGATTGCGGAAGAATCCCTGCATGACGGTTCCAGCACTGGCGAGAGCGAACCCGACGGTCGCCGCGAGTACAACCCTCGGTAGTCGATGACCCACGACGATCGTCTGATGAGCATCTCTCACCTCGAAATCGAAGAGTGACATCCAACTGAGCTCGAATACCGGAGCGATTGGGAGGGAATCCGCAGCAATGTATGACCCATTGGTAGAGATGTTGATTCCACTGGGGATAGCGATGGCGTTGAGGATGCTCTTGGCGACGACTAAGGGATGGATACTCACTGAACCGATGGCTGCACTGACCACAATCGAGAGCCCGAGGAGAACGAGCAGTCCGAGTGACCATTTGACATTCCCCGGAACTGAGTTCATCAATCTCAATTCAAGTTAAGTTGATTCAGTTAAATATTTATTGGAACGTTCGAAATGTGGCCGTAGATGGTTAGCATCAACCGAACCACGACTATTGTATTTGTGCTGAGCGCCGTCATGCTCGGAGGAATGATCACTGGTACCCCCTTGGTATTCGCGGATGATCACGAAGAATGTGAGTTCCCGGTCGAGGTAATCGATGCGACCGGTGAGACAATCGTCATCGAGGAGGAACCGACAACCATTGTTACGATGGCGCCAAGCGCGGCACAGACACTGTGGGAAATCGGTGCCTTTGAGAAGGTGGTCGGTCTTTCGATGCACGCCATATCCCTCGAGGGGGCAGAGGACCGGGTGGATATTTCAGCCGATCCGGAATCAATCGACATCGAGGCTGTTGTCGATCTCGAACCTGATCTTGTCTTCGCTCCGAATGTCACTCCTCGGTCGGAGATCGAAAGTCTCAGAGAACTCGGGGTGACGGTGTACCACGC
>SKSH01000141.1 GCA_007118075.1 Halobacteriales archaeon | reverse complement strand
TGGTCGGTGGCGGAGTATCTGCTGCGCAGGCTGTCGATTCCATCATCGATCGCCGGACCGTCAACGTCCTTCCTGATCTCGACGAGGACGCCTTCTTTCGCAATGCCGATGGGACCCCGACCATCGTCAACCGATACGATCTCGAGCGGACGATCCCGATGGAGCGAAAAACGTCTTATATCGAATGTGATCGCTACTGGGTCAACAAACCCTATGCCTTCGTCTCCATCTTCCATTCTGAACGCGAGAACGAGCTGAAGTACGTCGTGGTCGAACCGTATCTCACCCCTGTTGAGGCTGATGTCAGAGCATTCCTCTCAGGAAAACTTCGCACAGCGATCAAGTACACCGATGAATCCCTCACGGTGGATGCTCATGGAAGAACAAAACGCCGTGACGTCATCGAACGAGAGGCGAAAGCTCTCATCGACCGCTACGATCTCGAGGCACCCTCACCAGATAGACCTCGGTTTGTTGGCCTTCGGTCGGCGATACCTTACATCGCAGATCCTGCCTTTGAGGATCAACTGAGCATCAACATTCGTCCTGAACCGGCGATTGTCGAAGCGGATCCCGACCAGTTATCACGGTATCAGATCGAGAAACTGCTCTACTATTTCGAACGGGATTTCATCGGATATGAGCGCATCGATCCGATTAAGCATGACATCAATGTCGAGGACATCTCATGTGACGGGTGGAACTCGCGGGTATTCGCCTACCACACCGACCATGAACAGCTCATCACGAACGTCGAACATGGTCGGGAGGAACTGGACAACTTTGTAGTAAAACTCGCCCAGCGCTCGGGAAAGGGGATCAGCAAGCGTCGTCCCCAGGTTGATGCTACCCTCCCGGATGGATCGAGGGCGCAGCTGACTCTCGGCCGGGAGGTATCTGATCACGGCACCAACTACACCATCCGGCAGTTCAAGGACGTCCCGTTCACCCCGGTGGATTTGATCAATTGGAAGACCTTCTCGCTCGATCAGATGGCCTTCCTCTGGCTCTGTATCGAGAACAACAAGTCACTGTTGTTCGCCGGGGGGACCGCCTCGGGGAAGACGACCTCACTCAACGCCATCTCGTTGTTCATCCCGAGCAGTGCGAAGATTGTCTCGATCGAGGATACCCGCGAGGTTGAGTTGCCCCAGCGGAACTGGGTCGCGAGTGTCACACGGCCATCGTTCACGGGAGACGAATCAGATGGTGTCGATGAGTTCGATCTCCTCGAAGCAGCACTCAGACAGCGTCCCGATTACATCGTCATGGGTGAGATCCGTGGTGAGGAGGGGCGCACCCTCTTTCAGGTCATGTCCACCGGCCACACCACCTACACGACGTTCCACGCTGACAGTGTCGGTGAGGTGCTCAAGCGCTTTACCACTGAGCCGATCAACGTCTCAAAGACCATGTTCACTGCGCTTGACCTCGTCTCCATCCAGACACAGACTCGCATCCAGGGGCGGAAGGTTCGACGCTCGAAGTCACTCACCGAGATTAACCACTATGACACCGAGAACGACGAGATCAACGTGCAGGATATCTATCAGTGGGAGGCGGAGCATGATGCGTTTTATCAGCTCGGTACCTCGAACATCCTCGAGGAGATCCGGTTCGATCGCGGATGGACCATCGATCGCCTCGAACGTGAGCTCTCCCTTCGAAAGCTCGTCTTAGCCTACCTCATCGATCGCGGACTGAACGAGTATGCCGAGGTGGCGGCAACGGTCCAGGCGTTCATCAACGATCCTGAGACGGTGCTGTCACTGATCGCCAGGGACGATCTCGAAGAGAGCCTCACCGAGCTACGTGGAATGGAATCGGTCATCATCGACATCGATCCAGCTCTCGAGGAACTCGTCCCTCGGCCAGATCCATCACCAGAGATCGCTGAGCTGGTCTCATCCATCCTCGAGGATGGAGCGTCCCTGTTGGAGGATATCACCGCCGACCTCGACCACTCAGCGTTCATCGATGCCCTTTCAACGAGCAGTCATTCGCAGGGCCCCCCGGTGACCACCGACGGTGGAGACGAGGTGACAGATGCGCACCGGTAGGTGATCATTGATGAGTCTTGACATCGGGCGTCATCGCAGCTTCAACGCAAGACGGAACCGCCTCGGTGATGCGTTCTTTCCGGTCTACGACCGACTCTTCGATAGCGAGGGTGACTTCGTCACTGAGTTTGACCGCAAGCTCAAGCAGGCTCAGTTATCGACCCCTGTCGAACTGTATCTCTCACGATCACTCGCGATCGGACTCATCGTGGGAATGGTGCTTTGGATTGCTGGCACCAGCCTCGGGTACTGGTTATTCGCGCTCAGCATCATCGAGGTCGGTCCATTGCTCGGGGCTCGGATACCGAATGCCACCTTGCTCTGGTTGATCGAAACGCTGCGTGTTCCCTTCCTGATCGTGGTCACCGGGATCATCTTTGGATCGATAGGTTTCGTCGCCGGATTCGGCTCACTCGTTCTCCTCCCCTACTCGAAGGCGAGTGCACGAAAGCGGGAGATAAACCTCCTGCTCAGCGATGCGGTCTCGTTCATGTACGCGCTCTCAGTTGGGGGGCTAAACCAGCTCGAGATCATCGAGTCGATTGCCCGGGCGGAGGATACCTACGGCGAGATTTCTCATGAGTTCCAATCGATCCTGTATGAGACGGAGTATTTCGACACCGACTATCGGACTGCGATCCGCCATCAGGCGCTCTTGACCCCGAGTGAGGAGTTGAGTCAGTTCCTCACGGACATGCTCTCGATCATCAACAGCGGCGGTGATCTCGAATCGTTCCTCGACGACAAGAAGGACAAGCACATGCGGACCGCTCAGCATGAGCAAGAACAGACGCTCGAGTCACTCGAGCTCTTCGGAGAGATGTACATGACGCTCTCCCTGTTTCCGCTCTTGCTGATCGTTGTCCTCGTGGTGATGCTCATGATGGGTGAGGTGGATCTGATGGTGATGTACCTCACGGTGTATGCGTTGATTCCGTTGATCGGCGTGGCGTTTCTCATCATGGTTGCCACCGTGAAGAAGGACGAACCGGGTGATGGGTATCTGTCGGTCGAGGCTGGTGAGGCGATCTTGGATACCAGACGGGGGGTGTTCGACCTCGGGTTGGTCGACCGGTTCGCAGAGCACTCTGATTTCGGAGTGTTCACCCGGATGCGTATCCGTGAGGCCGGACGCTCGCTCGGTGGCTTTCTCCGTCGCCCCCACCGATTCTTCATCGTAAATCCGATGTACTCGCTGGTGGCAACGTTGCCGCTGGCGGTCTTGCTCGTCACCGTTTCGATCACCTCCGGTGCTGCACCGACGAGCTGGAGCGAGCTAATCGCACAACCGGTTTGGGGGACATTCGTCTTGCTCTATCTCCCATTGTACCTCGTTCTCGTCCCGTTTGGTGTGTTCGTCGAGTGGGACCGTCGCAGACGCCATCGGATCACCGACAACCTCTCTGAAGAGCTTCGCAAGCTCTCGAGTGCGAATGACACCGGCATGACGCTGCTCGAGTCGTTCAAGACGGTCGCAGAGACCTCACGAGGCAAGCTCGCCGAGGAGTTCCACGAGATCCACTCAAAGGTCAGTTATGGGATGACGCTGCGTGAGGCGCTCCTCCAGTTCAACAACAAGTACCACATCCCTCGATTGGCACGGACCGTCAAACTCGTCGCCAAGGCACAGGAGGCATCAAGCGAGATCACTGACGTGTTGACCACCGCTGCGAAGACGAGTGAGAACCACGACGAGATCGAACGCGAACGACGGGCTCGGACCCGGATGCAGATCACGATCATCGTGATGACCTTTTTGACCATGCTCGCGGTCATCGCGATCCTCAAGGTCCAATTTCTCGACGTGATGGCCGGTCTCAGCGGAGGGATGGACACCGAGCAATCTGGGGCAGTCAGCGGGATGGACATGAGCGGGAGCATCGATACGGAGACGCTGAACCTCCTGTTCTTCCATGCGGTCACGCTGCATGCGATCATGTCGGGGTTCATCGCCGGGTACATGCGCGATGCCGACCTGCAAAGTGGTATCAAGTACGCGGTGGCGCTCATGTCTGCCGCGCTTGTAGTTTGGATGGTCGTGGGGTGAACCTGGATGGGTCAAGCTAACTGTTTAACCGGTGATCGCGCACAGACCACCCAAGATTACGCCATCGGGATTGGGTTGTTCTTGCTCGCAGTGATGTTCGTCATCGCGTTCGTCCCCTCGGTGATGGGGACGTTCGGGGCGGCAGACTCGGCCGAGCGATCGGCCCAGGCAGAGCGCATCGCGGCGGCCATCGTCGACGAGGCAGTGGTCGATGACGGCAGGGTGCTCCTCGACGCTGATGCTCTCGATGCCGTGCTCGACGATCCATCAACGCTCGGGATGTCACCAGCTGATCGCTCGGTGAACATCACGGTCGAGACGCTCGATGGTGAACGCGTCATGCATGGCGGAGATAGCTATGAGGGAGCGACTGCCGACGCATGGACCCGAACGATCTCCATCGAGGGTTCGTGCGAGACGGCCTGTCGGCTAACCGTTCGGGTGTGGTGATCATGCAGCGTGGATCGACCGATCGCGGCCAAGCGTTCACCCTCGAAGGCGTCGTGGCAGGATTGATCATCCTTGTCTCGCTGTTGTTCGCCCTCCAGGGTGTTGCGGTCACACCTGGGGCACCAGGTGCTGACGTGGAGCCCGAACTCCGACAACAGACCGTCGATCTTCTCGATCTGGCTGAAGAGACCGGTGCGCTCGATGAGATGGTCAGGTACTTCGACAATGAGAGTGGTTCGGGCTTTTACAATGCGACTGATACGACGGTCGGCTATGGATCGACGGTTCCAGATACCGACTTCGGGCAGTTGGTTGAAGCGGCGTTTCATGAGCGAGGGAAGGTTGTCAACGTCATCCTCGAGTATCCGAGGGAGGATGACCTCGGGACGGCCAAGACACGGTTGATTTATCAGGGTGAACCACCGAGCGCGTCGACCGTGGCAACGTCGACGGTCACCCTCTACAGCAACCAGACATTGACCGCACCTGGTGGTGAGGAGACGACGCTTGCTGAGGCTGTTGCTGTCGGTGAGTACCCCATCCCCGACATTGATCCTGGTGGACCGTTGCACAATGTCGTGCACATTCGGGTGGTGGTTTGGTGAGTGACTCCGACCGGGGACAGCTCCTATTGATGACCGCGATCGTGCTAGCCGTGATCATCCTCGGATTGGCAACACTCTTGACCACTGCCACGATCACCGAGGTCAGATCGCCTGATGATCCCACGACAGATGTCACCGAGCTCGATCGAATCGCCCTGGATATCGAACGTGGTGCGGCAGGCCTTGCCGGTCACATCAATGCCGATGGTCCGCATAGTTCAGTCGAAGCGGTGAACACATCGCTTGCGGCGAGTTTCGACACGTACGATTCGTACCTGTATGAGGCGATGGCCGATCGGCGGGCAACCCTCGGCACGATCGATTTCCAAGAGATCGTTGCGGTCGGTTCTCACCTGATCGATTCGAACCGTTCAAACTCGATCGCATTCGACGGGAGTGATGATGCCGTCATCATCGATCCTGCTGATTCAGCACCACTTGCCTTCCTCGAACTCTCGGTGGCGCTAGACAGTCTCGGTGAGACACCGGAAGACACCCTCGAGGTCGTCATCACCGGGGAGGACCGGACCAACCACGTCTTGCTCTATGACCAACCCACTGATGGACCGACCATCGAACTTCGCGACGATACCGGCGAGTCGATCGAGACGATCACCTGTGAGGGTGGACCATATCTCGATCTCCACCTCATCGAGCTCGATGGCGTATCCGCAGACTGTCAACTCGACCCTTTCACAGGACTTTCACCCATTGATGAGACAGGCTACGGACTCACGATCCGCAACGGATCGACGGTGTCTGGTGGGTTACAACTCATCGCAGGGGCGCCACCTGAGCGCCTCGACCACATCGACGAGACGAGCACAACTGGCTCCGTGTCACCGATCGCTTGGTCGATCGAACTCGGGTTGACGCAATCCGCAAGGGCGGGTGAACGGCAGGTCTCTACCACGATAGAGGTGTACAATCATCCTGCCTCGATCGAGGCATCGGAGGTGTCCTGGGGATGAGAGCCGGTAGATTCCGTGATGATGAGCGCGGGGTTGCCTCAACCGTTTCATACACGCTCGCGATTGGAATCACCATCGTGCTCGTGGCCGGACTGGTGTTCTCGATGGGTGGGCTCTTCGAAGACCAGCGGGAGCGTGCCATCGATGCCGAGCTCAGGACCATCACCGAGGGGATCGCCACTGAGCTGGTGGCTACCGATCGAGCTGCAGACCGTGTCGGCGAGGGGATGATCGCCACCAGGATCGATGGGCCTGCGCTGCTGGCCGGTCAGGGGTACTCGGTATCGGTCGACGACTGTGACGACAGCGACCAGACCTGCATCGAGATCACAACCGTCTCAGCATCACACACCGTCGCGGTGAACCTCACCACCTCTGCAAGTGGGACCAGCTCCGGAGGGACCATGTGGATCGTGGTGACCGATGGCGAGCTGACCCTCGCCGAGGAGCGACCAGGATGAGAGATGACAACCGTGGGGTGAGTGACCTGCTTGGATTCGTGATGATCTTCGGGATCATGATCGTGAGCGTGGGACTCATCGCCGTTGTCGGCTTCGGGACGGTCGGTTCAGTTGGTGAGGGAGAACAGCTCGCAAGCGCAGAGGTTTCAATGACCGAATTGGCCGATCAGATGGCGGGAATCGCCGACCATGAGGCACCCGTGCGCTCAACCGAGGCAAGAATCCACGGAGCCACCATCCGGATGATCAATGGACCGACGATGACCATCGAGGCAAACCGAACGGTTGGCGATGATTGGAACGACACGGTCGAACTCGGTGGGGTGGAGTATCGCCTGGGAGATCGGGCGATCACCGTGGCTGGTGGATCGGTGATCCGCACCGATGGGGATAGTTCGGTGATGCTCAGAGAGCCTCCCTTTTTCGGTGGGAACGATCGGCTCCGATTGAATCTGTTGCGGGTTGAGGAGATGGCGATCGATGCACCGTTGCAAGCGTCAAGTACCGTCCAGATCCGCACCCACCATCATCGTACACAGCTGCTCGAGCCGACCAACCGGTCGCATCTCACCGATGTCGAGTCACTCTCCATCGAGATTGGGGGTGATGATCCTGTTGCAGCTGCCTGGCGAAGTTACCTCGAATCGAGCGAGTCATGGACGGCCGATGGCCACAATCGCTGGACGGCAACGAACATCGATGAGGGAGTTGTCCTCCGGTTGACGATCCTCCAGGTGCAGTTCATCCGATGAACTCTGGTGGCGGTCCACCGTCGAGACGGTCGCGATTATGGGGCTCTTCGAGCGGTAGCGATGGTGCCATCGCGATGATCCGGCTTGGGTTGATGTCACCGTGACTGGTATAGTAATGCGTGCGGATGTGCTCGAGATCGACCGTATCACCGAACGCCGGGAGTTGATACAGCTCTTTCAGATAGTTCCAGAGGTTCGGGTAATCTCTGATCCGCTGCCGTGAGCATTTGAAGTGGATGTGATAGACTGCGTCGAACCTGATCAGCGTCGTGAAGAGACAGACATCGGCTTCGGTCAATCGCTCTCCGACGAGGTAGCGTTGGTTATCGAGGATGGCTTCCCAGTGGTCAAGCGCTTCGAATAGGTCGGTAACGGCAGATTCGTATGCTTCCTGCGTCTTGGCGAAACCAGCCCGGTAGACACCGTTGTTGATCGGCTCGTAGATAGCCTCGACGACGGAATCGATCTCATCGGCGAATTCGTCCGGATAGAGGGTGAACGGGCGGTCGAATCCGTCGACGAACGCCGTATCGAGCATCCGGAGAATCTCAATGGACTCGTTGTTGACGATTGTCTGTTTCTCTCGATCCCAGAGGACTGGTACGGTCACCCGACCGGTGAACGTCGGATCAGCAGTTCGATAGACATCGCGGAGGTACTCGGTCCCATTGACCGTATCGGGCGTGCACCCTTCCTTCTCCGGGGAGAATTCCCATCCATCGTTGATCCGCACCGGATCGACCACATCGACGCTGATGACATCCTCGAGCCCGAGTGCCTGTCGTCCAATGAGGGTCCGATGCGCCCATGGACAGGCAAGGCTGACGTAGAGGTGGTACCGGTCTGACTCGACTGGGTGTGTCGCCGCTTGGTCAGGTGAGACCGTCTCTCTGAAGGTCGTGTGCTGTCTGACGAAATTGCCCGCATCGTCGGTGGCCAACCGAGCATCAGGATCCCACTCTCCATCGATAAGCATGGATGATGGTTCGACGCGAGAGACAAAAAGCCGCGGTCGGTGTGTGGCTAGTCACTTGAGGCGTTCTTGGAGGAACGATGGGTGAGCCTCGATCACGCCGTCGATGGGGATGATCTCCTCTCTGATGATTCGACCGACTTCGTCTCCATCTTGGCCACGAACTTCAGCCATCAGCATATGATCACCGCTTGAGGTGTACAGTGATCTGATTGTATCGAGTGATTTGAGGGCGTCTGCTGCCTCGACGTAGCATTCACTCTTCACCTCGATACCAACAATTGCGATTGTCTGTCCGGCGAGCTTTTTGGGGTCTATCTCTGCAGCATACCCCGTGATGATCCCCTCTGTCTCGAGTTTGTTGATGTATTTTCTGACCGTCGGCTTGGAGACGCCGACCTTGTCGGCGATCTCCCCATAGGATGCCTTCGCATCGGTCTCGAGGATGTGGAGGATTTCGTCCTGCACCGACGTGGCCGCCATAGAGGTAGGTTTACGCTACCAGGAAAAATTCTTTTCGAATCGGCAACTCAGTTGGCCAAGGATGAAAAAGCGTTCAGGTGTGGCGGTCGATGAAGTCGTACGATCGCTCCCATTCGTAGTCCTCATCGAAGTATCGCTCCGCGAGTGATTCCTCGGGCATCTGCTGGATGGCGCGCTTTTCCTGCCCGTACGAGAGTCGGTTTTCTTCGACGTAGAACCGACCGGTGAGGACGGTCCCCTCGTGAAGTGACTGTTCAGCTTCGGTCATCATATCCGCCGCCGCCCGTCGGTCGCTCAACTCGAAGTCATACTCATCACTCTCTTGGATGTCGGTATATGGGACGTACTGACGGGCATCCTTGTTCCAGGTCGGACACTGCGTGAGGAAGTCGATGTGCGCGAATCCTTCGTGTTCGATCGCTTCGACGAGGATATCGCGCGCTTGGTTCGGATTGACCGCTGCAGTGCGAGCAATATATGAGGCACCACTGGCCAACCCGAGGGTCATCGGGCGCACCGGATCTTTGGCACTCCCGGATGGTTGCGATTTCGACTTGTGTCCCTTTGGACTCGTTGGGGAGGTCTGTCCCTTGGTGAGGCCGAACACCTCGTTGTTGAACACGATATAGACGATATCGTGATTCTCTCGCGCAGTGTGCATGAAGTGGTTCCCACCGATCCCGTACCCATCACCGTCTCCACCGGCAGCTATCACCTCGAGTCCGGGATTGGCGAGCTTAGCGGCACGGGCAAGAGGAAGGGACCGACCGTGGATTGAATGGAACCCATAGCTCTCGAAGTAGCTCGAGAGTTTGCCCGAGCAGCCGATCCCGGTGACGAGCAAGACCTCATCGGGGTCTCGGCCGAGCTCGGCCATCGCCCCTTTCAGGGCCTTGAGCACACCGAAATCACCACATCCAGGACACCAGGTAGCCTGTGGTTCGGTCCGGGGGGTGAACTGGTCTTGTGTCGATTCTCCGTCACGTCCGATGGCACTGAATGCACTCATGATTAATCACCGTGGGCTGGAACAATCCGGGTGGTTGGGGTAGGCGTATCCTCCCCGCCGTCAAGGCGGATTTCGAATCCTTCGACGACCTCGCTCGGTTCGAACGGGTTTCCGTCGTATTTGAGCAGGCTGGTCAACTTATCCCCGTACCGGCCGAGTTCCTTCTGGGTGAGCCCTCTGAACTGGGCACTGGCGTTCATCTCGACGACGAGCGCCTCCTCGACGCTATCGAGGAACGACGACACCTCCTCGACTGGATATGGCATGAGATCACTCACCGAGAGCGACTTCACCGAGTGGCCGTTGGCGATCAGCATGTCTGTTGCCTCCTCGACCACCCCCTGCGTCGATCCCCAGCAAAGGATACCGTAGTCGGCATTGGCATCGCCGTGGAGGGTTTGGTGGCTCTCTTCTCGCTCGTCGAGTTCTTTGCGGATCGCATCGAGCTTTCGCATGCGTCGGTCCATCTGTTGCACCCGCTTGTGCGGATCTTCTGAGATGTGACCGGTCTCGATGTGTTCGTTGCCGCTTGCCAGGAACCGACCGCCAGATTGTCCTGGGAGCGACCGTGGACTGACACCAGTTTCGTCGACGTCGGTATCGAAGCGCTTGAACTTCCCGGCGAGCTCCCTGCCGGCCTCGGCGATCTCCTCCTCGGTCATCGTGCTTCCGAGCGATGGATCGGGGTCTCGATCAAAGAAGTCGACATCAATATTGACGTTCATGCCGGTGAGCATCTGGTCGGTGACGACGATCGTCGGAATCTGATAGTCATAGGCGAGTTGGAATGCCCGGCGGGTCTGGTCGTATGATTCCTGTGGTGTACCGGGGGCGAAAACAACACGGCACGAATCGCCTTGACTCGTGTAGAGGATGTGTTCAAGGTCGCCCTGTTCCGGCTTGGTCGGCATCCCCGTCGAGGGACCCGCA
>SKSH01000066.1 GCA_007118075.1 Halobacteriales archaeon | reverse complement strand
TGCGTATCAGGTGTCACGGCACACTTGCGAGCATTACCCTCATTGGTCACGATCACGAGTGTCCCCGACTCCGCGAGGATGAAATTCGACCCGGTGATTCCGAGGTCAGCCTCCTTGATCCGTTCGCCGAGATAATCTCTGGCGAATGCAGTCAGTTCTGTTGGGCCATCCAGCGGTTCATCGAGTTCGAAATGTCCATTGAACAGGGCAGCGATACTCTCACTTGAGTGGTGGATGGCCGGACCGACGAGATGGGACGGTGCCTCATCTGCTACCTGTACGACGAACTCGCCAAGATCGGTCTCATAGACCGAGAGACCGACAGACTCGAGGTGTTCGTTTAGATCGAGCTCCTCGGTCGTCATCGACTTGCTCTTGACCACCGTCTCAGCATCGAGATTAACCGCGACCGATTCGATGTAGGCGTTTGCATCTGCCGCAGATTCGGCTAGATACACCTGTCCGCCGTTGGCTTCGACTGTCTCAGTGAGCTGGTCGATGAGGGTAGGGAGGTCATCGATCGCTGATTCCTTGGTCGCTCGTGCCTGTGTACGAAGCTCCGGATACTCCGAAAGGGACTCGGTGGCTCGATACCTCCCCTCATTGAACTCTTGGGTGGCTCGCTTGACGTTGGCTCCCTCAGTCGTGAGGAGTTGCTTGATATGCCTCGCACGTGCTCGTCTGTTCTGAGAATTCGACATGGTCAACGATCCTCCACAATGATGACATGGACCTCACCTGGACCGTGGACGCCCTCCACGGTTGCACCCATGTCTGCAGTGGCGCTCGTCCCGGTCACGAATACCAAACTTGAGTGATTCTGCTTGAACCGGTGAGCGAGTGCGTCGAACGCCTCATTCAATGACTCGTAGATACGACTCGACGGGACGACGATCACCTGTCGATGTGGATACAGGCTGATGAGTTCATCCCCGTCTCGATGGGACTCGATCGCGATGGATCCGTAGGTCGAAACAGCGAGGAGTCCTGCAGTAATCCCGGTTGCCGCATCGGTGAGTTCCCTTGGTGTCGGATCAAGCGAAACTGATAGCTCGTCCAGACTGAGCCCATCGATCCGTAATGGGGCGGCAACTGCTGGCTGTGTTACCTGCTCCGATAGGGTCTCCGCGAATGAGCCAGCTTCCGTCGTCTCGCAAGGCACATTAATATCGGCCAGTCCTTCCCGGAGTGCATCGATACCCGAACGGTCCTCCATTGGTCAAAGCAAGATGCGTCTCAGGCATTCCTCTTGTGGTTGAATGAGCATCGTTGACCCGCAATCCGTGACTTGATCTCAGCCTCGGTGCGGTCTATTTGTCACTGCAAAGGGCTGAGCTCCTTGATGGCATTGTGCACCTCCTTCAGTATGGCACGTTCCGTGCTCGCTCGTCCGATGCTCACCGCATCGGCACCATATGAGAGATACTCTCGAACATCGGCTCGGGTGCGCACGTTATTGTTCGCGATCACGAACGTATCGACCTCGTCAACGATCTCCTCAATGACCCATCGGGAGTCCATTGCATCCACATGGAGGAACGAGGCACCGGCATCAACCAATCTCGAGCCGAGAGCGGGTAGTTCTACCCCTGCAACCTCTGTCCGAAGCTTGACACTCACCGATGCTCCCTGCTCTGCTGCGGCACTCACCTGTGCCTCAAGTCGTTCCGGCAGCTGAAGCAATGCCTGCCCGCATCCCCGGCTCGTACATTCAGGCTGTCGGCAATGGGCGTTGATCTCAAGGATGGCACCGAGATCAGCACACACCGTCGCTGCTTCTTCGATCGGTGCTGGGTCACTTGCCCGGACGTTTACACCAGGGGTGAGACTGGCATCCTCAAGGTCGGCGAGTTGTTGCTCGATGAACCGGATCGGATCAGGGGGTAGAAACTCGTCACGACCGCGGGACACTGCACCTCTGGCAGCCGTTCTCGTTGGGGCATCCAATGCCACCCCACCGATGAATGCAGCACCGACCAGATCGGTTGCAGCGAGTGCCCAAGGGGCATCCGACTCCCCGGAGAGACTCGCGAGTGCTATCGGTGGTGTGAATGATGCCATGTGGATCGATCTGTTCTCAGGAAGACCGGGGACCCTCATAATTGGTCGTATGAACTTCCAGTAACAGGCGAACCTGTCCACCGTATCAGCTGAGTGCCTACCAGCCAGGAAAACTACTCATCACGAGATCGAGTCGTCCCCATTCGTGCCAGTCGCTTGATCTTCCCCAAGATGCTCCGGTCGACCTCGTTCGGTGTCTCAATCGGATCGGATTCACTAGGGGGCTGATAGTGCCGGTCATCCACCATGTTGTCATGAATGGTGTACTCCTCATGTGCCGGACCTTCGTGTTGGGTCCGATCACGTTGCCTACCAGTGTCAGGAATAGTCGTCCTATCACCGGGATTCACTTTGAATAGGTCGTTCAACATCTTGATGAAAACGATGCCGACCAGAATCCAGACAAACAACGGGACCGTTTCCCAGATACCGACCACAAGCTCGATGAGTTCTGCGATGGCTTCACTCTCTTCGATGAATTCATCGAGGGGGTCTTCAGGCATGTGCTCGTACCTGTACTTTCGTGCGAGGCCAGAAAAACGTACTTGATAGATCTCCTAACGGGTCCAGCATACTAAGGTGTCTGCAGTAGAATCCATCTCCAATGACACTCTATGGCCAATTGGCTGATCTCTCCCTGGTGATTGATGAAATGCAGCTCGAGGTTATCGAAACCGAGACGGCAAGTGGGTTCACTCGGTCCACCACGATCGTCTCATTCGATGGTGACGGCCATCGAGGACGAGGTGAAGATGTCACTTACGAGACCGAGATCCATC
>SKSH01000153.1 GCA_007118075.1 Halobacteriales archaeon | reverse complement strand
CGATCGACGGGCTTGAGAAGGTGATCGAGTACGAGTTCGATTGGGTCTTCGAGACGGTCGCCGATCTGACCGTCATCGTCACCCGCATGAGCGAGCGACTACGTGAGGAGCCCGAGGTGCTCTCAGGCCAGCAGCCATCGGAGAATCTCGACGGATTGACCGATCGCATCGGTGCGATCGAGACGAGACTCGCTGACTTCGAATTCGATACGGTCGAATCCGATGGTGACCTCCGCCGCGATATCGATACCCTCGAGGAGACGGTCGCCCGGCTCAAGGCGGATGTCGAGGGATTCACCTCCCAAGCTGAGCGAATCGATTCGATCGAGGCAGATCTCGCTGAGGAACCATCGAGTGGAACGGTGCTCATCGAGGGCCAAGAGATCTCTACACAGGAGGCGATCGAACGCCTCCACCAACGTGTCGAGGAGTCAAAGGGTGTCGCCCATGATGCCAAAGCGGCGAACGCCTCGCTCGATGCAGAGCTTGATGAACTATCTCAAGAGGTCGGCTGGCTCTATCGCAACACCGTCGAGGTCAACCTCATGGTCGATCTGCTCAAATCGGTCCGTGCCTCGTTCGAACAGGCAGACCACCTCGATGACTCGGCGGTCTCGACGATGGACCGGATCACCGAACGCATCATCGAGATCCGTGACTCGATGGAACGCGGTGACCGAGACGCAGTCGACGGGGTCGATCTCGACAGCCTTCGCGAGCAGATCAACTCGCTTTCTGCCGGCTCAAACCAGTGAACCAGCCAGCACGTGGTTGCAATATCGACCACGCCACGGTAGCCGGTAGGATTAATTAGCCCCCGACGCGGCAACTCTGGTAAGAATCAATGGATCTGTCTCAGTTCCCGGCCCCAAATGAGTTGATCCGTGAGTTAGAGGCCGAAGCGGATGCCCATAACCTCTCGATCTCTGAGTATCTCGTCACGATCATCCAACGGCGGCATGACGCGGCAGATCTCGAACAGGAGCTCTCTCGGGTACGAAGCCGGTTATCCGACAGTAAAAAGCGCCTCAGGGATCTCGAGGAGGAGGCAACCGAGCTCCATCGGCTCAACGAGGAGCTTGAGGACGAACTACACCGGGAACGAGAGCTCACCGATGAGTTCGAGGAAGAGGCATCGGCCCTTCGGGAGGTCCTCATGGACCGACGAGACGAGCTGGCATCCCTTGAGGATGAGAATGATGACCTGCTCGATGAAGTGGAGACCCTTCGTGAGACAAATGCCGATCTCGAGGCCAATATCGAGGAGTTGACCAAGGAAATCACCGAGCTCGAAGCCGAGCGAGATTCGTATCAGGATGAACTCGCGACGACGAAGTCATTGCAGGCAGATCTCGAGGAGAACGTTACTCGATACCAAGCACGGATCGAGGAACTTGAGCAGGATTACGCCACGACGAAGGAGTCAGCAGATCGCATCGATGAGCAGTACGACTATCTCGTCACCCAGCTTGGTGAGGCAGAGGAGGATGTCAGACGCCTGAACGAGGAGAACGAGGCGCTTCGATCGGAGAAATCCGAACTTGAAGAAGAGATCGATCAGCTCAAAGAGCGCCTTGAGATCCGCGAAGAGCGCAACGACACCCTCGAGTACCAACTCGCTCGTCGCTCTCAGCTCGAATCCCGCGTCGAGAACCTCTCACTGCAGCTACACGAATCGGAAAAACGGCGCAACGCCCCATTCTTCATCCGCTGGTGGCGCTGGCTCAAATCGTGAGTCAGCTCTCGATCAGAGGAACCCGGTCGCGATGACGTAGCTGTTCCATAGCGTGATGCTCGTCCCGAGGATGGTCAGCCCGAGTGGGATACTCACGTTGTACGGCGTGGGTACGAACCGCCAGATGAGGTAAAAGAGCACGAACACCGCCCCTTTGGCGACGTAGATGTAGCCGAAACGGTTGTCCTCGAAGATCAATGCCGCGAGCGGACTCGCCTCGTAGGCGACACCAGATGCCAGTCCGATGTACGTCGTCACGATATCAGTCATCCCGAAGGTCAACACGGCTAGGATCCAAAGCACGGGACTGTAAGCAACCAATGAGTTCACCGCGCGGTCGCCGACCGATGGTTGAGGCATCGCCAGGTCGAATCCGTTTGCCTCCTCGAGACCGGGTTCGACCGCCACCCCATCGACCAGTTCGGCGAGGGTGGCAAGCTCGTGCGTCTCGTGTTTCTGGCGATCGTAGATGAACAGACAGACGCCACCATGTGACCGCACCAACCCGATGAGCAGGTGCATGAAGTAGAAGACGTGTTCGGTGGTGTTGTTCCGGAGGATCTCTGTGAGCGAGTTGACGATGACGACCGGCCGACCACTGCGAACGCCGTGATCGCTGAGGTGGCGGTTGATCGCTTGGCCAACGGCCCCGAGGTCTGCCCGATCTTCGATGCGGTCGATCACGGGTTGATGTGGGTCGAGGGCATCGGTGAGTCGGCTAGGCGGTTCTGTGTGTTCACCGACGTGCACATGTGCGACACCACTGGCGGTACCGAAGCTCGCCTCGTTTGCCGCCTCGATCGCCCCCGCGCCGATGCTCGCGACGATGGCGACGTTTGCGCGGGTCGCGGCGACGAGTCGGTCGATCCCTTCAGCAGTAGCGATCGAGCCATCGGTCGCCACAAAGAGGATGGACCCGTCCGCTATCGATGCCTCGGTGAGATCGCGGGCCATAGCGGTTGTTCATCAGTCGAAGTGAATGCTGAGGGTAAAACTCCTCTGGGAAGGTTATCAGGTGTGATATTGATATGCGTTGCTGAGGTGGTATCACTCATGCCGGCTATTCGCCGGCTGTGTTGGTAGTCCCCTGAGGAATGTGAACTAGCCGTTT
>SKSH01000185.1 GCA_007118075.1 Halobacteriales archaeon | reverse complement strand
GATGAGTTGTCCTCGATGATAACCCACGATCTTCGAAACCCGCTCAATATCGCCTTCGGCCATCTCGAACTGGCCCGTGAGAGCGCTGCCGAAGAGCATTTCGAGGCGATCCAGGAGGCGCTCACCAAGATGAACGATCTCATCGACGAGTTCTCACAAGACGACAACGCCCGAACGTGAGACGGATGGTCGTGAACAGTGCCTCAACCGCCTTCCGATTTCAGTTACCTGGCGGCCGCTGCTGATGAAAGGGATAGGAGGGTCATCTTCGATCTGAGATCGAAGCGGTGGAAGCCATTCACGGTGCACCACGATCATCATCCAACCTGCCTGGAATGCTATGAGTGATTGTCCCACGTGAGGTCCTCTGGAGCTGCCATCCGCCTCGCTACGGTGGAGGCACGCAACAGATCGCAGATCAGTTGCTCGCGCGTTTCGATGAGTTGTTGCACCACAAGCGCAATGGATTAATGAACCGCACAATAATAATTATTGATAAATGATATTTAAACTATTCACATATACACAGTAATAGTGTTCTATCATGTTAGAAAAAATAAATGTAAAATGGGAATCTTCAAGTGATTGTCGCCCGGAAGCGCGGCTGAAATCGTGGGGTTTCGTTCGAAATACGGGGTCAAATCAAGTGATGAGACGGCCCTCTATCACGGCAGTGGGCTCGGCCGCTTGATGGTGTACTGGGCATCCGTTTACGCAGGCGGAAACATCGATATCGATGCGACCGAGCAAGGCACCGGTACCACCCTCTCATTCCCGGCGAAACGGTCAGACACACGGTCAGATACCACCGAGCCCTCCGGTGTTGAGCCAGATGGCAACACCACATCAGCTACACCACAAGCATAGACCTCCACCCAACTATGAAGCAAACATCACGTGACGCACTTGATATCCTGCTTGAGGCTTCCGCTGACGGCATCCTCCTCGTCGATGTCAACGGGAGCATCCTCGATGCCAATCAGCGTCTTCTCGACATGCTCGGTTTCGAATCTGAGGAACTCATCGGTGAGCCGGTGGAACTCCTCGTTCCGGAGTTCTTGCGATCGGGACATAACGAGCTTCGTGAGAGCTACATGAAAGCGCCCACGCAACGCCCGATGGGATCGGCCATCGATCTCAAGGCACAAGCTGCAGACGGCTCGGTGATCCCGGTCGATATCAGCTTGAGTCCGTTCGAGGTCGAGGGCGAACTCGTGATCAGTACCTCGATCCGAGATATCTCAAAAGAAGCACTGTTACGGCAACAGTACCAGTCGATCCTCGAAGCGGTACCTGATGCCATCATCGTGGCCGATCCCAAGACCGGGGAGATCCTCGAGGTGAACGAACAGGTCACAGAGTTGTTCGGCTACAAGCCAGCTGACCTTATCGGCGAACCACAGACGAGCTTGCATCCCACCGGCGAGGAGACACGGTATCGAGCGCTCTTTGAGCGGCATTCTGAGAGTGGTCAGGCGCTGTTCACGACCTTCCCTGATGGAAGCGATATTGAAATCGAAACCGCCGCTGGCGAACGGATCCCAGTTGAGATCAACGCCAGGATTTTCGAACATCACGAGTTACAACGTATCGTTGGGGTGTTCCGTGACATCTCCGTACGTCGACGCTATGAGCGGCGTCTCGAGCACGAACATGAACGACTACAACGGATCCTCGATGCGATCCCCGTCCCACTCGTCTTGGCCGAGTTCGAGGAAGATGAACCACGCGTGACGTGGTTCAACGATGAGTTTGAACAACGCTTTGACCTCACGCACGCTGAGCTGAGCGGGGTATCCATCGATCAGTACATCACCACCGAGGATACCGTGGCTGAGGCGCAAACGATCAACCGTCAGCTCGTCCATGGCGAGCCCGTCCGACAGGAGGTCATCCGGAGGACGGCAGATGGTGAGGAACGAACCTTCCTCTTGGTCGCCACGCCATTGGACCTCGACGAGGAGAACGAGGTCATCGGGGTATACATCGACATCACCGAGCAACAACGACTCCTCGAGAAGCGACAGCTCCTCTCAGAGGTCAGCCAGACGGTTGGAGAGGCAGATAGCTTCAATGATGGCCTGCTGGGTACCGTCGAGGCGATCTGTCGACACACGAGATGGCAGTATGGTGAGGTATGGATCCCCGATTCCAGTTCCGAACGTGTGGTGTACGGTGGCGGATGCACCAGAGACAAGGCGATAGAGCCATTCCTCGAAGCCAGTCAGGAGTACACCTTCAACATCGGAGAGGGGGTACCCGGCAAGATCTTCGAACACGGCGAGCCGGTGTGGTTCTCCAGTGTGGTCGACGCTGCTGAGTATCCGTTCCTCCGGGTCGCCCTTGCCGAATCCTCCGGCCTCCATGCCGCCCTCGCGATCCCCCTCGTCGCGGGTGATGGCGAGGTGCTCGCCGTGTTCATCTTCTTCATGGATCAACCGCAGGAACGAGACGAGAAACTCTTTGACGATGTTGCCGAGGTGATCGCCCAGCTCGATGGACTCGCTGCACGCAAACATGCCGAACAGCTGGTCCACCGTCGGAACGAACAACTCGAAGACTTCGCCGGTGTCATCAGTCACGATCTGCGCAATCCCCTCTCGATCGCCAATGGGTATCTCGAGCTCATCCAAGAAGACCACGAGAGCCCCTACACCCAATCTATCGAAGATGCTCTCCGACGGATGGAGGAGCTGATCGACGATCTCCTCACCCTGGCCAGAGAAGGGAAGCCGATCGATGAGACCGAATGGGTCGACCTATCGAGGTGTGTCGAGCGATGCTGGTCCAATGTCGAGACCAAGGGTGCATCCCTTCGATCGCTCGTCGACGACCACATCAAGGCCGATCGATCCCGCCTCGAACAGCTCTTTGAGAACCTC
>SKSH01000003.1 GCA_007118075.1 Halobacteriales archaeon | reverse complement strand
TGAGACCGTGGCATTAGTAGGCAAGACGGGCGCGGGCAAGACAACCATGGCAGCGCTATTGGCCCGCTTCTTCGATGTCACCGAAGGACGTGTGACCATCGACGGCCATGACGTGCGCGAGGTCCGCCGCCAGTCTCTGGCACGCCAGATGGGCATCGTGCTGCAGGAGCCGTTCCAGTTCTCCGCAAGCATCAGGGAGAACATTCGTTACAACCACGGCGAAGCATCGAACGAGGACGTCGAGCGCGCCGCCAAAGCGGTGGGCATTCATGATTACATCATGAGCCTACCGGAAGGCTATGACACGGAAATGGAAGAGCGCGGCGGCAACATGAGCCTGGGACAACGCCAGCTCATCAGCTTCGCCCGCGCGCTTGTGGCTGACCCGCGCATCATCATGCTGGACGAGGCCACCGCCAACGTGGACACGCAAACGGAAAAGGTCATCCAGGACGCCATCGGCACGCTGCTGGAAGGCCGGACGGCACTGGTCATCGCTCACCGCCTCTCCACCATCCGCAACGCCGACAAGATAGTGGTCATGCATAACGGCCGCATCGCGGAGATGGGCACCCACGACGAGCTTATGGCGCGAAACGGAATGTACTCGCAGCAATACGCACTGCATCAGGGCCTTGCCGCCGCAGACGCTCCCCACCAGGCGGCCAACGATTTCGACGACCCGGCGTAAGCGCAAAGCTCATCGCCCTAAGCACCCGAAAAGACGGTGCGCACGAGTTCCTCGAAGCTTCCTAATACTACTACGTTAAGTATAAGCCTTCAGGAGAAAAATCGGGATCGGAGAGGTGAATGATTTGGCGTCGCCTTTCCCATTGGTGGCAAGATGGCGCTGATGAAGTCGAGTCGGGGCGACGAGCGGTGGGAGCCGCTGCCCGAGAGGGGGCGCTATCGGCAAGACGCCGTTTACCAAGCTGCAAGGCCAGTACCTGGCGTGCATCGCCAGGTACACGAAATTGAACGGGCGGCCGCCGGCGGAGGCGACTATCCAGCGCTACTTCAAGGTGACGCCCCCGAGCGTCCATCAGATAATTCTGACTCTTGAGCGGCGCGGGTTCATCACGCGCGCTGTCGACCAAGCGCGTTCCACTGCCGTAGTGCCGTCGCCAGACCAAGTGCCCCCCACTCGATTGAAAGACAGAGGGGCGCCAGGGGCACGACACGGTCAGGACGTGTCGACTCGCTGGCTGCGACCACACCATGGACAGGTCCCGGTCCAACGGGCAAGCATGCGCTGCAGCTCACGCCGTACTCTCGGCAGGGGCCAGTGCTGTCCAGAAGTTTTTTTTAAGATAGAGCGCTTCCAGGGCCAAAAACCCGAAGGCCAGCATGGTCAGGGTCACGTGATGATGCCAGCCCTGCCAGGAGCGTCCCTCGTAGTGGTCCAGCCCCAGTTCGTCCTTGAGCTGCTGATAGCCCTGCTCAATCCACCAGCGGATCTTGGCCAAGCGCACGAGGCTCAGCAGGTCCGTAGCCGCGGGCAGGTTGGCCAGCCAGAATTTGGTGGGGGCTTGCTCTCCCTCGGGCCACTCTGCCAAGAACCACTGGCTCTCTTCCTTGATGCCGCCATGCTGGTAGCCGTGGCTGGGGAGTACCCGCGCCGCCGCGAACCGGCTCTTTAGCGTCCCCTTGCTGCCTTCGCGCCATGCCACGCGCTGCCACCGCTCGGGAGGCCAACCCCGGCTCAGTGCGCTCACACTGACCGGCGCGCCCACCGCCAAGGGCTTCTTGCGCGGCCTCCCGCGCCGGCCCGTGGGCGGCGGAGCCACCAGAGCGCCTTGATCTTCCCACACCGCCGTGCTTGCCTGGATCCCGACGACATAGGACAGGCCGCGCTCGGCCAACCCCGCCCGAAACTCGGCGGTATTGCCATACCCGGCGTCCGCGGTAACGACTCCCTGCGGCACGTCCCACCCGAGGGCACGGTCGATGAGCCCCAAGGCCAGGGCCCACTTCGGCTGGAACGTCACCTCGTCGGGGATGCCCGCCGCCTTGCGCCGGGGTTCCTTGAGCCATTCTTCGGGCAGATACAGCGCGAAGTCCAGGGGCACGGCGACATCGTCCGTGGCGAAGTGCAAACTGACAGCTACTTGGCAATTGCCCACCTTGCCCATGGTCCCCGAATATTGGCGCGCCACCCCCACGGAATGAGTCCCCTTCTTGGGGAAACCCGTATCATCGATCACCCACGCCGCCACTGGGTCCAGGGCACGCGTCAGCCGCTGTGCGAGCCGCTGACGCAACGGCTCCCAGGGCCAAGGGCTCTGCCCGATGAACTGCTGGAGCCCCTGCACGTTCCCGTCGGGAGCGTGCATCGCTATCCCAGCGGCCGTCTTGCGTTCGCCTGTCTCCAAAAGACCTCGGGTATAAACCTCGCCCCACCGCCGACGCTCCGTGCGCCCCAGGACCGGCAGCATCTCGTCCAAGAATCCGGCTAATCGCTCTCGTTTCGCCCGGGTTGTGTTGTTCATGACCCCGAGCATGCCACAAGAGCAAGTTAATTACAATATACTTAACGTAGTAGTACTACTTAGGTGATGCGGTCGCTTGCATTGCGCCGGCAACTGCCGCCGCTCATATCCCCATCGCGTCGTCAGGTCGGCTCGACCAAGGGCGCGTCCCCGTGTATTCTGAACGGCGTAGGCTGTTTGACGGAGCGTTGGCGCGTAGCGCGCAGGCACTGTCACCTTCCCGCCGGATCCATTGTCTTCTGCCATCCCTTGCGCGATTCCACAGCCAGCCTTGGAAAGAGGCCTTCACTGCCGCCAATGAACGCCTGTCCGCCAACCAACACCGGAACGACGCCCCTGTGAGCGGCGCCCCTGTGTTCAGCGAGCGGCGCATCGCGTTGTTTGTGCCGTCGCTGCGCGGCGG
>SKSH01000112.1 GCA_007118075.1 Halobacteriales archaeon | reverse complement strand
CAACCGGATTCGACCACCTCGAGGCGACACTGGCCGACTTCGACATGGCGGAGGCTGCAGATATTTGCGGTGTCGATCTCGAGACCGTACAGGAGGCGGCCCGGATCTATGCCGAGGCGGACCGGGCGGCAATCTTCACCGGTATGGGGATGAGCCAGCACACCTGCGGCGTCGATAACGTCCAAAACGAGGTCAACCTTGCACTCATCACCGGCAACGTCGGTAAACCAGGGACCGGCGTCAATCCGCTACGGGGGCAGAACAACGTCCAGGGCACGTGCGATGTTGGGGCGATGCCGAACGTGTTGCCTGGCTATCTCAACGTCGACAATGACGAGGAGCGCCAGCAGGTCGAGGAGGTCTGGGGCTTTGAGGTCCCACAGGAACCAGGTCTGACGAACGTCGAGATCTCCAATGCCATCGGCGATGAGATCTTTGGGCTGTTCATCATGGGCGAGAATCCGGTCGTCTCAGAGCCCGACGTCACCCATGTCGAAGAGCGCATCGAGAACGATCTCGAGTTCCTCGCCGTCCAGGACATCTTCATGACGGAGACCGCCGAGTTCGCCGATGTCATCCTCCCGGCCACCTCATGGGCAGAGCGTGGTGGAACTGTCACCAACACCGACCGACGGGTGCAACTGATGCGTCCGGCGACCTCAGTCCCGGGCAACACCCGTCACGACCTCGACATCCTCTGTGAGCTTGGCACTCGATTGTTCGGTGAGGGGTTCGACTTTGACGATGTCGAGGCAGTCTTCGAAGAGCTCAGACAGGTCTGTCCGATCTACCACGGCATCACCTACGAGATCCTCGGTGAGACTGGTGTCCAGTGGCCCTGCTATGAGATCGGTGACGAAGGTGATCAGTACCTCTACGAGAACAGCTTCGACACCGAGGATGGACTCGGCGTCATCCGTGGTGTCTTGCACCAAGAGCCAAAGGAAATCCCCGATGAAGAGTATCCGCTTATCCTCACTACTGCCCGGCTCGAGGAGCACTATAACACGGGGACGATGAGCACCCGATCGCCGACGCTTATCCGGCGAACTCCGGAGAACTTCGTCGATATCCATCCGAACGATGCAGCCGACCGTGGGATCGAGGATGGCGAGTATGTCAAGGTGATGTCCCGGCGCGGTGAGATCGTCGTCGAGGCGAACGTCACCGAGGCCATCAAGGAGGGATCCATCTGGACCACGCCTCACTTCGGCGATGCTCGAGCGAATCGCCTGACCAACAACGTGATGGATCCGCTTGCGAAGATTCCCGAATACAAGGCGGCT
The DNA here is from genome assembly GCA_007118075.1 of Halobacteriales archaeon. Taxonomy (GTDB): domain Archaea; phylum Halobacteriota; class Halobacteria; order Halobacteriales; family SKSH01; genus CAZXER01. The sequence continues at coordinate 1,614 of SKSH01000112.1, read as the reverse complement.
GCCGCTGAAGTGGCTCGGGTTGAAACTGCAGCTGCAGACGACTGAAAGGCGTGCTATTGATCGGTCTCCAGTTCCGGTGATCCACCTGGCTCGATTGCCATACTGAGCCGTTTGAGCACCTTCTCAGGATTATTAACGACGAATCGGTACGTCGTTCCATCTGGCATGTCTATCTGCACTCGATTGGGCATGTCCTTTCCACCTGACTCTCGCTCCTCCCTGGACTCCAGTCTAACGCTCGAAATCTCGTCGTATGGCATCACGGTTGCCGTTCCACCGAGTGCTGAATCGATCCGATGAGGGAGAAAGATCGCCCTGTGGTCGGTGAGGTAGAGCCGGCCACCGAGTGGCCGGCCGGTTGCCTTGAAGAGGTTGGCTGGATACCGCACGACGAGTTCCTCATCGTCCTCAATCGTGTACGTCGAGATTAGCCAACCTCCAAGTTTTGACATTCTAGCATATAGTGGTGAGGTACCTGCTGATGAGGATTGCGGATATCAGATCTTCTCCACTCCGATAGAACCTTGATACGCGGGTGACTACCAGTGGCTAGGTCGACAACCACATGAATTTCACCGGAGGGCAAGGTGATCCGTATTGCAAGAGTTGTGGGTCAGCGATCAAGGGTTCTGAGGAGATCTGTCCGCATTGTTCGTTCCATCCGCGGAATATCGGGCTCAGGTATGCTGCATACTTCATGCTCGGGGTTGCGATCTTGTTCTCATTCGTCATCTTGACTGGGGGTACCTGGCCACACATCGCAGGATATGCCATGCTCGGGGTCTTCGTGCTCTTCCTCTTCGCGTTGATCGTTTTCATAATCTCGTTTATGGCAACCCCACATCGGTTCGGTGGCCTCTTTGCCTGACTTTCCATCACCTGCAATGTCTCACAAAACCTGTCATTAGGAACGTATATCAGTCCCCAACCAGAGGGTTTCAGTGAAGAATTACATGAGGCATACGGGACTCATCGCGTTATTTTCAGCAGCTATCTGGGCGGTCATTGCCTTGACAACAATGTGGTGGGAGCATTATGAGATTGCCGCGGTCGCATTCATGCTCGTAGCCTTGTCCATCTACGTCTACGAAAAGAAGAAGGACGATTAAGTCACGATCAATCGGATTATCAGCGGACGAGCTGGTTGCCACTCACGGAAGGTCACAAGGAGAGAAAAAGAATGAGTGCCGTCAGCAGTGGTCAGTCGCCGTCTTCGCCCTCTTTCAAGCGCGAGTAGACGCCTGAGCCTGTCTTCTCAGCGGAGATACCCTCTTCCTCAACGAGCTTTTGCACCGCCAGTTCAAACTCAGTGGATCTGAGGGTGTCATACTCGTTCTTCAGGCCCTTCCAGACACTGAAGCACATGAAGATGAGGATCACCGCCAGTGGTAAACCGCCGACAATCGACGCTGTTTGCAACGCCCCGAGGCCTCCTGCAACGAGTAACACCGCGGCTACCGCCCCCTCGATGATTGCCCAGGAGACCCGCTGGTTGCGCGGGGCGCTGTGTTTCCCACCCGAGCTCAGGTGCCCGAGCACCAATGACCCCGAGTCAGAAGAGGTCACGAAGAACGTGATCACGAGCACAATCGCGAGAACCGATAAGATCGAGGT
>SKSH01000196.1 GCA_007118075.1 Halobacteriales archaeon | reverse complement strand
GGTGGCCGAATGCCGGAGCTTATCGATCTCATCGTTCGTCGATGCATCCTTGTCGATAAAGGTGTCCGTCGCCTCGACGTACGCCTCGGGTTGGTAGTAATCGTAGTATGAGACGAAGTATTCCACCGCATTGTCCGGAAAGAGCGATTGGAATTCCTCGTATAGTTGTGCGGCAAGAGTCTTGTTGTGCGCCAGTACGAGCGTTGGTAACTGGAGTTCCTCGATGACCCAACTCACCGTGTTGGTCTTCCCAGAGCCGGTGACTCCCAGTAGCGCCTGTTGCTGCAAGCCATCATCAAATCCCTCGACAAGAGCTTCAATCGCTTCGGGTTGGTCGCCTGCTGGTTCGAACGGGGCATCCACTCTGAACGGGCGATCTCGTTCAGGGCGATCGGCGGTCAGTGGACTGGCGTCACTCACTATGGGAAGTCATGTAGCCGAGTCACTTCATCCTCGCGGTCAAGTAGTTGACTGGTGCCGTATCGATGAACAAGAGTGGGTTGTACTGGTTGCAGATACCACCTAAAAAAGGGGTTACCTGTAACTTACTTTACTATTCTTGAGGCTGACTCTCCTAGTTCACTTATGAATTCGTCACGCCGATCAGTTCTAGCCACTATCGCTGGTGCGTCATTGGTCGGCCTGGCTGGCTGTTTCCATGATGATACTGCTGCCACACTGGACAGTCCAGTGGGTGAAGGTGACCCTGATGGGACCCTTGAAGCACCGGAAAATCCCATCTCCGAACGGCGAGACGAAGAGCCCCCTTCGATAGATGGGGCACCACCGGTAACGAAGGAAGTCCCTGCTCTCGCGTTCAAATTGGACACATTCAACAACGAGGCGATTAGCGGTGGGGTTGGTCAGGATGGGATTCCCTCGATCGACAACCCCGACTTCATCGGACCGGAAAACGCCAATTTGGATGACGGTGATCCGGTGTTCGGCATCGTGCACGATGGAGTCGTGCGGGCGTACCCACAATCGATTCTCGTCTGGCACGAGATTGTCAATGATACCCTTGGTGACACACCCCTAGCGATAACCTACTGTCCCCTCACCGGGACGGCACAGGCGTTCGAACGAGGCGGTGCAGAGTTTGGTGTCTCGGGTCGACTCGTCAACTCGAACCTGATCATGTACGACCGAACGACCGATGGTTGGTGGCCACAGGTACTCGCAACGGGTATCAACGGACCGCTGAAGGGGTTTCAGCTGCGTGAACATCGGATGGTCTGGACCACGTGGAAGCGGTGGCTGGCTACCCATCCTGACACCGAGGTACTTTCAGAAAACACCGGGTTCGCCAGGAGTTATAATGTCGATCCCTACGGTTCGTACAATCCTGCAGGGGGATACTACACGAGCAGTTCGACGATGTTCTCACCGTTGGTCAGTGACGACCGAGAGCATCCAAAAGAGATCGTGATCGGCTCACGGACGATCGATGGTGCCATCGCATTCAACAAGGAACTGCTATCGGACGAGCAGGTACTTTCCGGCGCTATCGGTGATCAGCCCTTTACTGCCGTGTGGGAAGATTCGTTGGCTACCGGTTACATCTATGCGAACCCGGATGGAGCTTCGGTTACCCCGGTTGAAGCTGGATACGAGCTCGATGGATCCGAGTATCAAGCAGCAGAACTCCCGCTCGATCGGTCACTCGGGTTCGACGCCATGTGGTTCGCTTGGTCTGGTTTCTACCCACATACGCAATATGTCGCGTAGGACACCTTCAGCGGAACTGGCTCGAGGCGGGTAACACGCCATGCTTCGATCGTTACTGATGCGGACTGGGATTGCGATTCGTGGTGCGGTCGGTAGACGGGATGGGATCCTCATCCTCAGCACTGTCGGCGTCTCCTATCTCATCGTCTACCTCTGGGGGCTCGGCCATCTCAATCGAACCGGTACGGGGGGATTCGATCTCATGGTGGTTGATGATCCGATTGCCAGGATGACCGAGTCGATGGGACCGTTCATCTACGAACCGGTTGCACTCCTCACACTGGGCACATTCGAGGTACTCCTCTCTCCGATCAACCTCCTCATCGGGATTGGTTTGGCGTCGCTCGTCGGTCTCAACCTGGCAGTATCCTGGGTGGCATGGCGTGGACCGAGTGCCTGTCGAATCGGTCCAGGTGCTGGGCTCGCTGCCGGATTACCGGGATTGCTCTCTGGATTCGCCTGTTGTGGCCCAGCCATCTTGCTGGTGATCGGGGTCCAGGCAACTGCCGGCATCATCACCGCATTCCAGTGGTTTTTGCCATTTACCATCGTCTTACTCGTCGGGACACTATTGTGGGTTGGTAATCAGGTCGAACCGGTAAAATATCCTCCTCCAGGTTGAAGTTGGTGCGTTAGAGAAGCAGTCGATACTCCGGTATCGCTGAAGGAATTTGATTCAGATCCTCGGACGAGGGATCTGTACGGTCTTGGGCGGCTTGAACGGGACGCGGAGGTGATGTCGGTACTTGAGTCCTGTGTACGTTCCGATGAGGAGGAATCCCCACCAGACGAACAGGAGTAGCCACCATTCAGGCCACAGATCGACCGATTCGCGGGTACGGGTCCCGAATTCGAAGCCGTACTCGATTCTGGCGCCAAGAAAGAGCGGCCAGAAGATGGATATCATTGCGCCAGCGCTCAACATGACCATGGCTGGGATGAAGAGGATCGCAATGACAAGTCCACCTGCTCGAGCGAGGTTATATCTCAGCATCGAGGTGGACTCATCAGAAACACCGGCGGACGGGCTGGCGCCTGTTGGTAGAGGTTGATTAACAGAACTCATCAACTACAATAACGTTCTCTACAAATATAAACTTTTGTATAGATAATACCAAAATAAGGTCCCAATAAGGGAAAATAAATTATAATTTTTCAATATTAATGCAGTGCATCATCCTATGTACAGCTCATCTGGGGTTCAG
>SKSH01000177.1 GCA_007118075.1 Halobacteriales archaeon | reverse complement strand
TCGGCATTCTCGCATCCGTGGCCGCCTTCGTCGGTGTCCCTGGCGCGATACTGTTTGGTCGGTGGGCGGATCAACATGGGCGGCGTCGACCGTACGTCATCGGTTCGCTCATCCTGACAACGGCGATGCTTGCGGTTATCCCATTTACCGAGTCGGTCCCAGTGGTGATCTTCGCGAATGGTTTGATCTGGTTCTCCTTCGCGGCGGCAATGCCAGTGTTGACCCTCCTAGCAGTGGACGGCGAGCCAGCGCATTCCTGGAGTACTCGCATCGCACTATTGAACAAGTATCAGGGCTGGGGATGGGCAATTGGGCTCTTGTTTGGCTCGGTCTGGACGGCTATCCTTGGTGTGCCACTGGGTGCACTGGAGGCTATCCAGACCTTCTTCATCGCCATAGCAATCTTAGGTGGGATCGGCGTAATCATCGGCGTTCGGACCTTTCCCGTGGATGGGGTCGATATCGAACCGGTCAGCGGCATTCAGCTTCGAAGGGCCATCGTTCGGGCGTCGCCATTCAATGTTCGGACGGTTACCTTTCCCTTCACTGTCGCCAGGTTCGACATCACCCAGGTCAATCCACGTCGGTTCATTCAGCGATTCACACCGACACTGGGGCTGTATTTCCTTGCGATCATCCTCGTCTTCAGTGGGTTCTCTGCCTTCTTTGCCCCGCTTCCAGCGTTCCTCACGGACATCGGGTTCACCTCGGGTGAGATCTTCGGCCTCTACCTGGCAAGCAGTATCGCCTCTGCAGTATGTTTCGGAATTGTCGGCAAGCTCGCCTCGAAGGGGAATGTGGCGGTGTTTCAGGCAGCAGGGCTCCTCGTCCGTGGTCTTGCGTTTCCGGCCGTGGCGCTGGTAGGGGTGAGCCTAGGCACGGGATTTGTCGGGCTTGGGACACTCGCGGTGGTGTTCGTCATTGTCGGTCTCACCTGGGCGGTGATCACCGTAACCGCCGGGACACTCGTGACTGCATTGACCCCGATTGCTATCCGGGGCGAAGCATTGGGAGTGTACGCGGCAATGACTGCCCTCGCTGGAGGGTTCGGTGCGATCATCGGTGGTTATCTCGGCGTGATCAGTTTTCTACTCGGCTTCACAGTTGCCGGTGGATTGATCCTCATCGGCGCTGGGATCGTCTACAGTCTTCGTCGAGTCAGCGGTTCGATATCTACTGATGCGCTCGAATCCGAAAAGCTGTGATTTTGGTTATCTGGATTCAGCTGGCTCAATCGTCACCGAGTTCGGTCTCCATCGGCACTGATTGTTCTGCCCGACTCGCGACCGGTTCGATACCCTTGCGCTTCGCGTCGTACTCCGAGAGGACGTAGACGAGCACGACCAAGACGACTGCACCAACCGCGAGCAGCCCGATCGCTGCTAGTATCGATTCACCCCAGACGTTTTCAGCCCCGAATCCCCAGGCGAGCAACATCGAGATTGCCACGATGCCGACCGTGACTGCGTAGTAGAGTTGGGTCCGCACATGATCGATAAGATCGGCTCCGGTGAAGGTGGATGAGAGGACAGAGGTGTCGGATATCGGTGAAGAGTGATCACCGAAGATGGCGCCGGAAAAGATAGCACCGACTGCTACTGCCATGTAGGTGTGTGAGGGAGCCACCTCCCAGGCGATCGGGAGCGCGATTGGGGTCATAATCCCCATCGTACCCCAAGAGGTGCCGGTCGAAAAGGCGATGAATGCCGATACCACGAGCACGACCGCTGGGAGCATCTCGTACATCAGGAGTCCGTCCGCAAACTCTCCGACATACTCACCTGTTCCGAGCGCACCAACGACGGTACCAATCGACCAGGCCAGCACCAAGATGGTGACGGCAGTGAGCATGATACCGAATCCATCAATGGACGTGTCGACACTCTCTCTGAGATTGTGTGATCCGTAATGGTAGCCGAGGTAGAACCCCGTGAGAACCATCGTGAACGATCCGATGATGAGGGCGAGGAAGTAATCCGCGTTGGTGACGATACCCCACAGGTCGAGCATCCCGTCTGTGTCATCAGCGCGAACACCTGTCCAATAGACCGCTGCGATCACCCCAAGCACCAATCCGATGATCGGTCCGTAAAAGGCAGGAAGCTTGGGATCGTCGATGTTTGGATCTCCGAGATCACCCTCGATATCTTGGAGTGGGACTGCATCCTTCCTGGAGATAAGGCCCTCGCTCCATGACCGGTGTTCGGCGGTGAGCATCTCTCCATAATCACGTCTCGTCCACACGATGATCCCGACCATCACGATGGCTAGTATCGCATACATGTTGAACGGGATCGACTCGAAGAACACCGATGCCGCTGACGGGGCGGTATTGGGATCGATACCAGGGATCTCCTCTTGTGCGTCTCGGATAAGCGAAATCTGGAACGCCACCCAGGACGAGATCATGATGGTCGCCACCGGGGCAGCGGTCGAATCGACGATGTAGGAGAACTTCTCCTTGGAGATACGTAGTTTGTCGCTCACGTCCTTCATCGCACTGCCGACGATTGCCGTGTTGGCATAGTCGTCGAAGAACAAGACAAGTCCGAGGACGTACGTTGCGACGCCTCCTTGCCGCTGTGTATCGATGCGTGCTAACGCCCAGTCCCGGATCGCATACGATCCACCGAGACGCCAGATCATGGCGACTCCGGAACCAAGTAGCAACGTGAAGATGAGTATTTGTGCGTGGTAGATGTCGGCTATCGAGTCTGCTATCCATTCGAAGCCCTGGACAATCCCCCAGAGTCCCGCTACCGGGATTGCCAGTGTGTCTGTTGCCAGCCCCGGTTCGACACCGATGGCATCTGCCAGCCATGCGGCTGATGCCTCATGGGTGAAGATGACACCACCACTATACACTCCGAGGAACAACGAGAGGATCGCCTTCCTCGTGACGATCGCCAGGACGATGGCGATGAGTGGGGGAACG
>SKSH01000102.1 GCA_007118075.1 Halobacteriales archaeon | reverse complement strand
GACCGGTCGTTGCCAGCGGTCGGCACCGGTGAGCCGCTCGCCATCATGGATGTCGGTGCCTACGGCTACACGATGAGTTCACAGTTCAATACCCGACCACGACCACCTGAAATACTGACCGAGGCTGGTGAGCAACGGGTGATCAGGGAGGGTGAGCGCGGTGGTGATCTGTTCCGTGGGACGACCTACAACCCGTCCTAGTCCGACTTGACCCGGAGTGTCTCCTCGAACTCGACTGGAGAGGCTCCACGTTCGATCGCGACGGCGACAGGTTTGGTGACCTCGAGGTCGGCTGCGGCGAATAACTCGTGCTCACCGAGGCTTGAGGGGAGCTGGCGTCTGAAGACACGTCGATCTGGCTTGACATGGCCGTGGTATACGGTTTCGTCGACGAGGTCGTAGACCTCGATACGTGGCGTGAGGAGCGTATCCTCGGCGACGACGGTCCCATCGCCAACCTCGAAACCGGAGGTGATGACCGAGCCACCGCCGATGGAGACCTCATCGCCGATGATGACCGGGGTGTCCTCGACCGGTTCAAGGACGCCGCCGATGAGCGTGTTCGCACCGATATGGGTGTCGGTCCCGATCTGTGCACACGAGCCGACGGTGACGTTCGAGTCGACCATCGATCGCTCGCCGACCCAGGTGCCGATGTTGACGTACGCCCCACCCATGACGGTCACATTGTCGCCGAGATGGACACCGGCACGGACGGTCGCACCAGGGGTGATCCGTACCCCACGGTTGGTGAGGCCAGTGGTATCGCGAAGCGGGAGGACATCGGTGGTGTTGCCAGCTCGCTCGGCATTGTCGGCATGGGCGAAGACGGCGAGGATGCCTTGTTTGACCCACGAGGTGGCCGTCCATCCATCGGTATCTGGGGCTGCCGCCCTGATCGTCCCGGTATCGAGACCGGTGAGAAAGCTCGAGAGGACCGTCTCTGCAGTATCCTCCTCGAGACGATTCAACTGCGCTTTAATCGCCTCGGAGTTGTCGTCTGTCGCCGCCGCCTGATATCCGTCGGTGAGATGTACCATGTAGATCGTTCGTCTGGGTACCGTGTAGCCGAGGAGACCCCATAGGTGTACAGGATGGACATCGGGCTTAATATCCTCATGGCCTGAATGGTCGAGCGATGGAGGCCGTCCTGTGGCATGTGCTCGCCAGCTCGAGAGGCGGGGCGAACCGACTTCGCATCCTCGACTTGTTGGATGAACGACCGCGCAACGCCAATGAGCTGGCAGATGCCCTCGAGGTCGACTACACCACCGTTCGTCACCACCTCGGTGTGCTCGAGTCGAACCGGGTCGTCTACGAGGCGACCGAGGGGTACGGTTCCATCTACATGCCGACCGAGCAGACACGTGATCACTGGGACGTTGTCCAACAGATCAGGGACGCCGTGGAGGGAACATGATTCAGGAAGAAGTTCGGACAGCATTCAAGTTGGTTCAAGGAATAACGACGGTGAACACCCCATGAGCCTGTTACTGGAGGCGAGCCGGGTCGCGGTACTTGTCAACCTCGGTCTGTTGGTTGCCCTTGGCTACGTGTGGGTGTCGAGTTATCGATCGACTCGTGCACTGTACCCGCTGGCGCTATCGGTCTTTGCGGCGTTGTTGGTCTTACAAAACGCTGTCTGGGTGTATCTCTATGTAGTAGATAGCAGCTACATCTACTGGTTCACCAGTCTTGAGATTGGGCTACAACTGGCGTTGTTCTCGCTGTGTGGGCTCGAGACGCTTGCGCTGGTCGTCCTTGGCTACCTGACGCTTCGGTGAAACACTTGGGTTGAAGTTTGGAGAAGCTTCAAGCGGCTATCAGGTCTATATGACTCCATGCGATTCACCCGCAGGAGTTTCATCGCTGCCGCCACAAGCGGTATGGTCGCCCTGGCCGGATGTCTCGGCGACGATGAGGCGACCATCTCATTGCTCGCTAGTTCGTTCGACCCGCGGGTGGTGTGGATCGGCGTCGGTGAGACGGTCTTGTTCGAACATGAATCAGGCGCTCACACGGTGACCCTCTTTCATGAGGACAATGATGTCATCCAGCGGTCTCCAGTAACTGCAACGGCATTCGATGAAGAGATCAACTCCGGATCAATCGATCAGCCGTTCGATACCGAGGGCATCCATGGCATCTTCTGTCGGCCGCATGAGCAAGCAGGGATGGCGTGTGCGGTCGTGGTTGGTGACTACGATGATGAAGAACCTGGGTTAGCAACACCACAGGAAGAGCTTCCCGGTGCGATGCAGGACACGCTGGCTTCAATCAATAGAGAGATCCTCGAGGGTGAACCCGCGAATGGTGGCGGTGGGACGGGCCCATACTGAGGAATTCGATTTCGAACGATACCGAGGGTGTACCTGACAACGAACTGATTCCATCTCACCACCGAACTTCAAATTCATCGAAGCCTGCAGGTTCAACCCGCTCAATCTCGACTGAATCAACCGAAGCAGCAGGGCTACCCTCGTGACAGAAATCGATCATCGCATCAACTGCATCGACATCACCCTCGAAGTATGCCTCAACACGGCCATCTGGTAGATTCCTGATCCATCCACTGACATTGTGAGCGACAGCGGTTTCACGTGTTTTCGCTCGAAAGTAGACCCCTTGGACCTGTCCAGCTATGAAGATGTGAGCAGCTGTCTGTTTGCTCATGAGGCACAATACCGTATCCTAAGTCAATAGTCGTGCCCTTTGGAGAGTTGAAATATTGGAGTATAATCACGATCGCAGGTACTGAACGATCTCTTAAAAACGAGAATGTCGTCACTCAGGCAGTTGAGAACAAAGAAAAGGGAAATCAATCAGTTAGTTCGCAGGGCTTAGCCCTGGTAGCGGCGGTAGGCCAGCAGTGCCGCACCCATCAGTGCCATCAGTGCGATCGCGAAGCCGAATCCTGGCGTGTCGTCAGGGGCCGGGGTT
>SKSH01000083.1 GCA_007118075.1 Halobacteriales archaeon | reverse complement strand
GTTCCATGTCCCCCAGCACCGCCCGAAGCGTCGTCTGAGCGAGGTTCGAGGTCGCCCGCTTGTAGTCGTCGACCTCGAGGAACGCCTTTCGAGCGTCCATCACCTTGATATAGACGACAGCGTCGGCGGTCACCGGTGAGTTGTCTCGTGTGATGGCTTCCTGTCGTGGGACGTCCAACGTCTGGGTCCGCATGTCGAATCGGTAGGTTCGACTCACAAACGGAGGGACGAAGTTGATACCTGGCTCGAGGAGCTTGCGGTACTCACCGAACACCGTGAGTGCACGCTTCTCGTATGCGTCGACAATCTCGACGGCACTGTTGACCGTGAGGATCGCGAGGAGTAACACGATCAAGCCGATGATGGTCAGCCCGATGTTACCCTCGAGGATTAATGGTAGGTACATCATGCTACGACGTTCCGCCACGAAGTGCAAAAACGTTCCTCTCGGTAGATTTGTTCAATGCCGACGTTTGTTGGCCGTTTTCACGAATGCCGGTTCCGTCATTCCTCGGTCACGACCCGTTGGATGGTGAGGACGTTTCCACCACCGGGATCGATGACGACCGCACGTTCTCCCTCCGCGATCGGATCTCCGATCGTTCGTGCTCGATAATGCGGGTCGAACCCGCCGCTATCGAGCTTGATCTCTCCCTCCGTGTCGGTGACTCGTTTGGTCACGTAACCGGTACGACCGGTCAGACTCGCCGAATCTGAGGTCTGTTCTTGTCCCTTCCCACCGTAGAGATCGAGTTCCTGATAGACGAGGAGGGCCAACGATCCAAAGAGTAAGACCAATCCAGCCTGGGCGAGCGGACTCCCGAGGACCGGAATCGCCAGTCCCACGGCACCGGCTCCGACCATGGCGATGCCGATGATGATGAAATTGGCCCCTGGTACGACCGCTTCCAGTGCCACCAGCAACAGCCCGATGATGATGACGAACAGTGGGAGTTCGATACCGAACGCAACCTCGATACCGATCTCGGTGAGGAAATCCGTCAGGACGAAGCCGAGGGTATCGATGCTCATACCGGTAGATATCATTGGGGTGCCATTAAGCATTTGTCGGCGTTGAGCTGATCACCCGGTGAACACCAGGTACATATGGATCAATACGGCAATGGTCGCGATCATCCCAGCGAGAACAAAGACGATCGACTCAAGGGAGGGTGATCCTGCTTCTATCTCTTCGGACCACCCAGACATCCTATGTTACCCTACTCCCGAGGGGCGCATCCCTTACGGTTGTGAGCAGATCCGCCTGCTCACCTGCTGCCAGCACCATCCCATCACTCTCGACCCCGAAGATCTCGGCCCGTTCCAGATTGGCGATGACGATGACCCGTTGGCCGACCAGTTCGTCGAGTTCATAGAACGGCCTGACACCGGCAACTATCTGTCGCTGCTCATGCCCGATGTCTACCTGAAGTCTGAGCAACTCATCCGCACCCTCGATCTCTGCTGCATCGAGAATCTCCCCAACCCGAAGGTCAAGCGATCCGAATCGTTGGATTGAGACGCGGTCCTCTTCAAGGGGTTCGGTTTCGGTCATGGTCGATTCATCCTCCGGGGGGATGATACGCGCTTCGAGTTCGGTCTCGAGTTCTTCAACTTCCTCCTCATCGATTTGTTGTACCGGTTCATCACCTGCGGTGATCGGTCCACGAGGTGATTCGAGTGCTTGTGTAGGTGAGGTGGGTTCAGCTAATTCACCGAGTGCCTCTAGCAGTTTGGTGGAAAGGTTCGGAAGGACCGGTGCACCAAGGACCGCGATCGCCTTGACCAGCTGGAGACAATCACTGATCACGACCGCTGCCTGTTCAGGATCCTCATCGACGAGATGCCACGGTTCGTGTCGTTGGATGTACTCGTTTCCAAACCTGGCAAGTGATACCGGTACCTGTGCGAGGAGACGGGGTGTGTGCTCGGTGAGTGCGCGACCGATGTCCTCGATGGCGGTGTCTATCTCATCGGCAACCTCATCGGAGACCGGCTTTGTCGGTACCTCTTCCAGATGGCGGGATGCGAATAGGATGGATCGGTGCGCGAAGTTACCCAGCTGATTGGCGAGATCTGTATTGACGACCTCTGCGAACCGGGACCAGGTGAAATCGACGTCTTGCTGGAACTGCCCCGAGCCAATGAGGTAGTACCGTAGATAGTCTGGATCGAAACCGGTATCGAGGTACTCTTCGATCCAGACTGCCCGGTTCCGACTGGTGGAGAATCCACGGCCATCGAGGTTGACGAAGCCGCTGGCGAGGACCGCCCGTGGTTCGTTGTAGCCGGCGCCGTGGAGCATCGCCGGCCAGAACACGGTGTGGTGCTGGATGATGTCGCGGCCAATGACGTGTATGATGTCCCCATCCTCCAGCCAGGCACGTTCCCAGTCGTAGGTCCCTTCGCCGACCCGTTCGGAGTACTGCTTGGTACTGGAGATGTACTCGATCGGTGCGTCAACCCATACGTATAGTACTAGGTCCTCGACCGTCTCATCGGGGTAGGGGATGCCCCAGTCGATATCTCTGGTGATACACCAGTCCCTCAGTTCACCCTCGATCCACTCCCTCGGTTGGTTCTTTGCATTGTCGGTACCCTCGAGGCGGTCGATGAATTCGGTGAGGTAGTCCTGGAAGTCAGAGAGACGGAAGAATTTGTGCGAACGACGGCGATATTCGGCAGGTTGTCCGGTCTCGGTACTCACTGGATCCTCGATCTCCCCTGGTTCAAGGTGACGCCCACAGCCCTCGTCGCATTCGTCGCCCCTGGCTGTCTCGCCACAGTATGGGCAGGTACCCTCCACGTATCGGTCTGGCAGGGGCATCTCGAGCTCTGGATCCCATGCGACGTCGATCTCACGATCGTAGATGTACCCAGCCTCGTCGAGTGCCCTGACGATCGACCGAGTCAGTGTCTGATTCGTCTCGTCGTGAGTGTGTCCGTAGTTGTCGAACGACACATCGAGCTGCTCGAACCAGTCCTTGTACTGGTCATGCCACCCCATCGCGAAGGTCTCCGGATCGACTCCTTTACGGTAGGCGTTCACCGAGACGGGCGTCCCATGCATATCCGACCCACAGACGAACGCGGTGGACTGCCCGAGCAGCCTAAGGGCCCGGCTGATGGCATCACCGCTGAGGTAGGTCCGCATGTGACCGATGTGGAGGGGACCGTTTGCGTACGGCAGGCCACACGTCACCACGGCGGGTGCATCGGTTGGGAACGCCTCTCGATCCATATTCTGGCACACTGGCCTCGTTCAAATAAACTCGCCGGACTCGGTTCTCAGGAGAGACGTGCAGCCAGGTCGGCCTCAGTGATAATCCCGACTGGCGTCCCGGATTCGGTGACGAGTACCGCCCTGGCGTGCTCGAGGATTGCCTTGATCTCTCCGCTGGTGGCATCTGGAGCGACCGCCGGGAAAGGCTCTCGCATGAATTCGCCGATTGGTGTCGCTCGAGCGTCATCATCGAGTGGTGCCAGATCTCGAAGTGAGATGCTACCAACGACGATACCGTCCTCGACAACCGGCAGTTGGGAGTATGCCGAGTCGCTCATCAGTTGTGCAGCCTCTCTGACCTCCGCACTAGACTCGATCGTGACCACCTCCGACGTCATGAGATCGGATGCCCTGGTGATCTCCGATTCACGGTCCTTGAGCACCTCGACGATCCGGCGGACCGTTGACAAGCGTGGATCGACCGTGTCACCCTCGATCCTCGCGATCAGCGGCTGTGAGACGTCGGCCGCATCGGCTACTTGTTGCTGGGTGAGCCCAAGATCTCTCCGCCGTTGTCGGAGATCTGCCGGTGTCGGCAACTCCATCATGCGTGATTACTTCGAGTTATAGAATAAGCGTTCCGCCAATCTGCGGTGTCTTCACACGGACTCGTCAGCGGTGTCGTTGTCGACTTCGATCACATCGACGACACTCAAGGGGACCCCATGCAACGCCTGGCCGATCTCTTTCTTGGCAATCCTGGATGCATGCTCGATACTGTCGGCGTTGAAGGTGGTCATCTCGAGGGCCAATCCAACTAGCGCCGTGTTCGCCGCGATGAAGGCGGAATCGAACGGTGCATCGCAGAACGGACAACCGGTCACACCGATGTCGATGTCAACGTAGTCCATTGCTTGTTCGTTCAACCGACGCCCTGCCTCACTGATGGCGACGCCCATCGCATCATCGATATCGTCTACATCTCTGACCAGCCATGCAGCCTCAAGGACGACAACGTAGTTGCCCATGGGTTAATCGATTCGGGTGAGACCGTGTCTGTTTGGATTTAGGATGGCGCGGGCCGTTGTCAATGGTATCCATATTATTCACGTATCATTCGCATCAGGAGCGCTTGGATGATGGCTTGCATATGACTCCGTCGACGGCTTGCTTCGACCGGTACTCGTCTTCGATGATTGACGATAAAACCCCTCGAAACCTCCCGAAACCGGCGATATCGACAGCCGATCGTCTGACAGCAGCAGGTAAGATTTATTACCCCCGACCGGTGAGGAGACGGCTACGACATGCACGAACGACTCACCCGACCGATGCTGTTCGGTGCGTACCAGCTCTCGCTGCTCATCGGCATTCTTCTGTTGCCGGTGGCGGTGGTGGCTGGTCGTCTCGGGGTGACCCTACCCATCCACCGGGTTATTCAGACGCTCGAGCGAGCACACGAGCGAGCGAGAGACCTTCCATAGGGCCATCAATCACCGTGGGGCAGAAAACGGCCTTTTATGCCTATCCACGCTGAAAACCACAGCCATGGAACCAAGGCCAGATCAATCATTCCCGATCGACCGACCGACCGCCGGACTCCGTGACCCCTCACGGCCGGCTGTCGGTGAGCTCCTCGCCGGTGAGCCACCGGAGTCAGATGAGTACTCAAGCTCGACAGGGACGACCACGATCGGGCTGACGACCGACGATGGTGTCGTGTTGGCCACCGACCGGCGTGCAACCCTCGCCGGCCGGTTCGTCACCAACAAGAACGTCCAGAAAGTCGAACAGGTGCATCCAACCGCCGCGTTGACGATGGTCGGTTCTGTCGGTGGCGCGCAATCATTCATCAGGGGACTTCGTATCGAATCCAACCTCTATGAGACTCGACGAGGTAAACGCATGAGCATCCGGGCACTTTCGACCATCGCGGGAAATTTTGCGCGTGCCGGTCCATACTGGATGATCAATCCGATCCTCGGTGGGGTCGACAAGCGAGGGACACATGTCTTCTCGATCTCTCCTGATGGTGGGGTACTCGGTGAAGAGTACATCGTGACTGGAAGCGGCATGCAACTCGCCTACGGCCACCTCGAGCAGGAGTACGACCCATCAGTGAGTATGGATGAGGCGGTCGAAATCGCCGCCGGTGGCATCCTCAGTGCGACCGAGCGTGACAGTGGTAGCGGGAACGGCATCTTCATCGCCCAGGTGACCGATGACGGAGTCGACATCGAGGGGTACGACGACGCTACCGAGTTGCTCTAAACAACCGCGTGCGCATGCCCGATGCCGACTATCAAAGATAGCGTCCACAATCACATCGAACTCACCGGGGTAGGGGCTGCCCTCCTCGATACCCCATCGGTGCAGCGGCTGCGGTATGTCCGCCAGTTGGGGACCGTCTCACTGGTCTATCCATCCGCCAATCACACCAGATTCGAACATAGTCTCGGAGTCTACCACCTCATCAGGCAGGCATGTGCGCACCTCGACCTCGATGGACCTGCGACGGAGCATCTCGAGGCGGCTGCCATGCTGCACGATATAGGTCATACTGCCTTTTCGCACAACCTCGAACCAATCCTCGAGCGTGAGGCAGGTCGGGGACATGATGCCGTCGAGCACCTCCTCGAGGCGGCACCGATCGCCGAGATTCTCGCAGAATATGACCTGTCCACCCGTCGGATTTGCTCACTCATCGCCGGAGATGGGACCCTTGGCCAACTACTCGCCGGTGAACTCGATGTCGATCGGATGGATTACCTCATCAGAGACGCCCACCATACCGGAGTCCCATATGGGACGATCGATCCAGGGCGGTTGCTCCGACAGTTGACCATTGTCGAGGGTGATCTGGCACTCGAAGAGGGCAATGTCCAGTCGGCAGAGAGCCTCCTGATCGCAAGAGCACTCATGAACCCCACCGTCTACAACCACCATGTCTCCCGAATCAGCAAGGCCATGCTCAGGCGTGGTATTATGCGGCTGTTTGAGGCTGTCGAACCGAGTGACTGTCTCGAGCCAATGGTCGATCCTTGGCCAGGGACTCCCCATCGGGTGCATCCACTGCGACAGGCTACCGACCACGATATCCTCGTTGCACTCAGCTCCCACAAGGAGACTGCCCCGCTGGTCAGACGTATCGTGACGAGGGACCTCTACAAGCGAGCAATCTGGGCTGAGTACGACACGGTGCCAGAAGAGATCAGGTCGTTCGATGCAACCGACTGTCTCGAAGCAGAGCGAGCGATCGCGACTCGTGCGGATGTCGACCCTGCACAGGTGATCCTTGATGTCCCAAGCCGGGGTGATATTCGTGAGGCGAGTTCTCGTGTCATCGTCAACGGAGAGGTACGGCGCCTCGGCCAGCAGTCTCCTCTCGTCGCTGCACTCCAATCGAACGATGCCAGCCAGTGGCGTCTTGGCGTCTATGCACCGGCTGAGCTCACCGAGCACGTCGGTAAGGCGACCGTCGACGAGCTTGGCCTGGATCTCGGCGACCGGCTGATCAGGGAGTACACTCGTGGCCTCCACCGACAACTAGGTGAGTTCACCAATCCATGACCGAACGGACCATCGAGGGGACCATCATTGCCGGCGAACGCCTCGAACCGGTCGAAGGCCGCCTCGTCATCGAGGACGGACACATCTCAGCAATCGAGGAGGCATCAGTTGCCTCATCGTCGATCATCTGTCCGACGTTCATCAATGCACACACGCACATTGGTGACTCCATCGCCAAGGATGCAGGATCGAAGCTGACTGTCGAGGCACTCTTCGCCCCGCCCGACGGTCTCAAGCACCAGCTGCTTCGACGGGCTGATTCGGAAGAACTCATCGAGGCGATGGCAGCCACGCTTAGGTTCATGCAGCGGGCCGGAATTGGAGCCTGTTACGACTTTCGCGAGGGAGGGATCGAGGGTGTCGAACAGTTCAGACAGGCCTCAGCATCGCTCGAGTTGGATGCGATCGCCTTTGGTCGAGGCGATCCCAGCGTGCTTGAGGTGGCCGATGGATACGGGGCGAGTGGCGCGGCTGATGGGTCTTTCGAGGCGGCTCGCAATGTAGCCCTATCGGCAGAGAAGCCGTTTGCCATCCATGCCGGAGAGGTCGACAGTGGTGATATCAATGCAGCACTGGATCTCGATCCAGACTTCGTCGTCCACATGGTTCATCCGGAGCCACTACACCTCGAGCGGATCGAAGATATGCGGGTCCCGATCGTCTGTTGTCCACGGTCGAATCTCCTCACCGGGGTTGGGACCCCACCGATCGAGGAGCTCCTCGAGCGGACACTCGTGGCACTTGGTACCGATAACGTGCTGTTGAACAGCCCATCCATGTTCCGTGAGATGGCTACGATGGTGATGGTCCTCGGGGTCGACCCGCTCGATGCGCTCCGGATGGCAACGGTAGATGCAGCAGCCATCCTCGACCGACCTGACGGTGTCCTAGAGGAGGGTCGTCCAGCCCGACTGTTCGTCCTCGATGGCGGGTCTGACAATCTTGTCGGAACTGTCGATCCGATCAGGGCGGTGACCTGTCGTGCCGAGGTGGCCGATATTGATGAGGTGTCGCTCGCACCAATCTGACTCGGTGCAATCACTACCCAGACCGGTATCGGAGCCGTCTGCATGCCTCCGGATTGACTGTTTTCTCACCAGCGTCGGTCTCAAGGACCAATGCACCTGACATGGTGAGATTGGTCGCCAGACCATCGATCGTCCCATCAGGGGTCTCGATACGAACCGATCGGCCGAGTGTGTGTGAGCGGGATCGCCAGTCAGCTATCGTCGCTGACGGAGACTCCCGACGTGTCTTGTAGCTCTGGATGAGGTAGCCGACGAGAGCGACCGGTGAGATAGCCCCGAGGTGCACCCTCAAGCTGGTCGCCACTCTTGGCAGATCGACCGGTGCAACCGCTACATTGAACCCGAGGCCACAGACCGTCTGTTGGAGTTCACCACCGGCACTGGTAGCCTCGACCAGTACCCCAGCCAACTTCCCCGCCTCAGGGATGACCACATCGTTGGGCCATTTGAGCTGGCTCTCCACCCCGAGGATCGACGTCACGTCGGTGACTGCGATACTCATCGCCAGTTGATCGATCCAGGCTGACGGTGGCTGACGGGTGCTGTGATCGACAACGCTCATCCAGATGCCACCCGGTGGTGACCGCCAACGTCGATTGTGGCGCCCTCGACCACCCGTTTGCATCCCGGCGATTACGATGCTCAATCGGTCGGTACCGACCGGTTCGAGGGTACGCGCTATGTGGTTCGTACTCGCCGTCTCCTCGAGATAGATGACGCGATATCCCGTGGGCAGCACTCTGGTGAGTCCGACGTGATCGTAATCGAGTGAGGGGTGCAGTCGAAGTTGATCGCCGACCGATTCGATTAGCGAACGCGCTTGCAAGAGGCTCGTGAGTCGGTCGCGTGTCGACTCGTCGATGCCGATGTCCTCAATGATATCAGCCGGATCCCGAGGGCCAGCACCAAGGGCACATATCATGGCCGTTGCCTCTCGGTTCATCCACGATGAGCGATGGTGGGGGGTTTGCTTAAGCCCGCCCCTCCAGTCCGATGACGAAGTCTTATTGGCGAGGTCCATCGTACCGGCTGACGAGTACATGGATCGGTTGTCACTCGTCTCACGCTTGACTGAGGAGATCGTCACGGAGTCAGAGCTCAAAGCGGTACTGGAGCGTCCCGATCCATCGGTCTATATCGGGTACGCACCGACCGGCCAGATGCACATCGGCCATTATACGACGATTCGGAAGCTGGTTGATTTCCTCGATGCTGGGCTCGAGGTGACCGTGTTGATCGCCGATTTACATGCCCACCTCGACGACGAGAAGTCACCATTTGATCTGCTTGATCAGCGATCACGGTATTACCGTGTAGCGATCGAGCAGATGATTGATGCCGCCGGTGGCTCCCCCGATGAGGTCAACTTCGTCAGGGGGACCGACTTCGAACTCGATGCAGACTACATGCTCTCGATCCTCCGGATGGCGACTGAGACAACCGTCAGCCGGGCACAACGCGCTGCAAGCGAGGTCGTCCGGGAGGGTGATAGTCCGAAACTCGGTGGTCTGATCTATCCGCTGATGCAGTCGAAGGACGTCGACACCCTCGGAGCCGATATCGCGTACGGTGGTCTCGATCAGCGAGGTATCTACATGCTTGCCAGGGAATTGCTCCCTGAACACGGAGGTACCAAACCGGTGTGTATCTTCGCCCCGTTGCTGGCAGGACTCTCCGGGGATAAGATGAGCGCCTCAGATGCCACCTCGACGATCTCGATCACCGATGCCCCCGATGCCATCCGAGACAAGCTCAATGGTGCTTATTGTCCAGCTGGTGAGGTCGAGGGCAATGGTGTCCTCGAATACCTCCAATACCTGATTTTCCCCGTCCTCGATGATGAGGGTCGTTCGCTACTGATCGATCGTCCGGAGAAATTCGGTGGTCCCCTCGAGTATGATGACTACGACGCACTCGAGGCTGATTATGACGATGGAGCGCTCCATCCAGCAGACCTCAAACCAGCAGTAGCCACTGAGATTGATCGGTGTATCGCTCCTATCCGCGAACACTTCGAAGCCCACTCCGAGATCATCTCCGAAGCCTATCCAGAGATTTGAGTAGACCAATCGAGGAACTGTGATTGAATCATTCTCACATTCCAGCAATATTATACCTTTCCGCGGTATTTAAGAGACCCAATGCGTTTGGGTACACACGGAGTGACTCTGATAATGACAGGTGGTGAATCATGAGCGACGAACGGGATACGGTCCTCGTCGTAGACGATGAAGAGCGGTTGGCGGACCTGTTCGCCACTTGGCTACAATCCAGCTGGCATGTCAAGACCGCATACGATGGACAGACAGCCCTCAACGAGCTCGATGATTCTGTCTCCGTGGTCCTCTTAGATCGCCGGATGCCAGGTCTCTCTGGTGACGAGGTCCTCGATAAGATCAGGGAACAGGGGACCGATTGCCGGGTGGTGATGATCACGGCAGTCGACCCAGATTTCGACATCATCGAGATGGGCTTCGATGACTATCTTGTCAAGCCTATCTCAAAGGACGAACTGCTCGATATCGTCGATCGCGTCTCAGATCGGGCAGATTACGATGCTTCCCTCCAGGAGTACTTCTCGCTGACCTCGAAAAAGGCACTGCTCGAGGCGGAGAAATCTGAACGAGAGCTCGCAGCTAACGCAGAGTATCAAGATCTCACCGAGCAGGTGGCACAACTACGAGAGCGAGTCGACCAGCAACGAGAAGACGTGCTCGCAGATCACGATGACTTCGTCGGTGAGTTCGAGCGGTTCAATACGGAGCAGTAGTCGAATACGGAGCTTCGAGGAGAACGCCGAGTTTTTAGCGGTGGTGACTCTGACATCGAGGATGAACGCAATGGGTTACCTCATTGGCCGTCCGATGGGGGTCGACGTCTGGTTTCCGACCCACCGTAGCGCCTCATGAGTTTTGGTCAGGGACTCTTCGGGGATGGACGAATGGTGTGCTGACCCTCGGAAGACCCGACGTGCATCAGTTCAGGGGAGATGTGAAAAGCGGTAGCGACTTTTATTCGGAGTGGAAATCCGACCCATGGACGAACGTGTCCGCGAACATGCGAAGATCCTTGTTGATTACTCGACGGAGATTTCACCTGGCGATCAGGTGATCATTCGTGCCTCCGCTGCTGCCCGCCCGCTTGTCGAAGCCCTCCATGCGGCGATCGCCGAACGAGATGCCATCCCGTTCGTCGTGGACAATGATCCACGATACTCTCGTGCCTACCTCACCAATGCTGAGCCAGCGTCGATTCCCCTCGCCGAGCACATGCTGGCCGCCATCGAGGAGACCGACGTCTACATCGCAATCCGTGGAGG
>SKSH01000166.1 GCA_007118075.1 Halobacteriales archaeon | reverse complement strand
TTCCTATCAATTATGTTGCGAACCGATTGAATTGGTTCTCAATCACTCCGAGCGCATCGTCGATAACCTCGATCTCGTCTGGCAGATCATCCATCATTCACCGACGCTCAGTACGGTCAGTCCCCCTCGAGCATTCTCATCCGGGCTTATCTAGAGATATTTTTGTAAAAGTACGTATGCTTAAGTGACTCGCCCGATTGGTACGGCCATGTCTTCTGGGGGGAAGTGTCGACACTGTGGGGAGGTTGTTTCGACCGATGCTGAACGAGTGCGTCATCTGGTGGATGCTCACGTGTACGATGACCTGAGTCGAATCGATCAGAAACGGATCGATACCCATCGGCAAGACTCGTCGATCACCGGTCGATTGGATTTTCTCTCCGTGGGTGGGGTTGTCTCTCGCCGTCGGACGCTGGCCACGATTGGATTGGGTGTGGCTGGATTTGCTGGTTCATTCTCGTTGACGGCACTCGGATCGAGCAATCCGACCGAGATCCACAGCTGGGATGACCTCGACGAAATTCGCGATGATCTCGATGGTGACTACCTCCTTAAAACTGACCTCGATGCAGGCTCTCCAGGATACGATGATGTCGCGGGTCCAGACGCCAATGCAGAGGAAGGATGGGACCCGGTCGGTGAAGCATCGGATCCATTCACCGGATCACTCGACGGCAACGGCCACACCATCGAAGATCTGGTTATTGACTTGCCGGATAGTGATGAAGTTGGGTTTTTCCACACGCTTGATGGTGCGACAGTCGAATCAGTGCGTCTTGAGGATGTAGAGATCCATGGTGGAGATTACACTGGCACCCTTGCTATGCATTCACTCTCAGGTTCTGACGTCTTTGATGTCTCCGTCACAGGAACTGTCGAGGGAAACAGTCACGTAGGAGGGCTTATCCGTCTCAACGATGGAAGAATCGAGTCCTCCTCGGTTGAGATAGATCTCACGGCAACGGACTCATATGGCGGTATTGTTGTGGAGAATGATCCTGATGGTACCATCATAGAATGTACCGCCAAGGGTACAGTGGAAGGCGGAGTGGGAGGTGGTGGATTGGCCGGCGGGAATACAGGGTGGATCTTACATTCTGGGGCACAGGTGGATGTGAATGGGACGTCGATGCTTGGTGGCCTCGTCGGTTTAAACACCGAAGATACCAGCTTGATGTACGATGTCTATGCCACCGGCGATGTCAGTGGTACGAGCGATTACGTAGGCGGTCTCATCGGCAAGTCAGACGACGGAACGATCAGCTCTGGATTTGCCACCGGTTCGGTCGATGGTGGAGACCAGGTTGGTGGGTTGGTCGGAATGATCGAATCCGCTGGTGAGCTCACCGATGCCTATGCAGTCGGTCTAGTTGGTGGTAACTCAACTCCCGCAACGAGTGGTGGACTCGTCGGTGAGAACGACGATGGTACTCTCACCGATCTCTACTGGGACGAGGACACCACCGATCAATCAGCGGCCGTCGGAACCGGGGATGACGATGGGACGACTGGCCGAACCACCGCTGACATGCAGGGAAGTACCCCGTTGCCGGCACCCGACGGAAATGACACCATGTCCGGCTTCGATTTCACCGATGATTGGTACGCCGTCATTGACGGTGAGCAAATCAATCCAACACCCGAAGCGGATGGCTACCCGATATTACAAGCGATCGATGCAGAGACGCAACTTGCGGCGATGGGAGTCTCCTTTACGACAGGCGACGCCCTGATCAGCATCGACGCCGGCGGCGATGTGAGCGTCTCCAACATCATCGTCGGTGATGACTGAACACCCGGTTGATTATCACATTCTATTGGTACAATACGGGATTCATCTTGCTCACCACTGTAAATGAACTCACCCTGTGTCTCAAGGTGCCATCTAGACCGGCCGGATCGGTTCGGAGGTCGTTACTTCATGCCTTTGGGCAGGGTCAACTGAACAATCGTACCCGCTGGTTCGTTCTCCATGAACGATACGCTCCCGCCGGAGAGTGATGCTGTCCACTGGACCAGCCACAGGCCAAGACCACTGGTATGGTCGAGATCTGATTCGGTGGTGTAATTCAACACCGCGGTTTCTTCCAATGGTATCCCCGGTCCATTGTCGGCGATTTTGATGTGCACTGCTTCAGCGTCAGCGGTGAGGGTAATCGCGATCGTTGGTGTCTCCTTGTCGTTGTGGACGATGGCGTTTTCAATGAGCTCACGGATGGCCAGTTCCAACAACTCGATTTGCGCCGAATGTACGGTCAGATTCCCTTGGCTTGATTCTAAGTCCTCACAGACAATGTCTGCTTGGGGGAATCGATCGGTCTCATCAGCCACCACACGCAAAACGACCTCATCTACCTCGATGACCGTTGCAGAATCACGATCGTGGAGTGTCTTCCCCACGAGACGGGCTTTTTCGGCGAACTCGATGACCCGTTGTGACCCGGTCTTTGCTGCATCGAGACTCCGATGATCCGCTGTTTCGTGAGTCGTCACTTCAAGCTCGGTCAGATGACCCAACACGATATTCATCTCATTTCGAATATTGTGACGAAGGACCCGATTGAGCACGCTGATACGCTGTTCGTGTTCGATGAGTGCAGTCACGTCGTTCAGATACACGGTCCATCCGATGCTCTGTCCCCGCTTGTCGCTGATTGTGGTAGAGCGGACTCGGTAGTGGCGTTTCCCATCATCTGTATCGATGACGATCTCACCGCCATCGGGAAGGACTGCCGCCGGGAGCACATCATCAGCAGGTTGTTCAACCTCGATATCTCCGAGGACCTCTGCGGCTGCTGGGTTGAACTCCCTGACCCGTCCATCTCGTCCCACCACAACCACTCCATCTTCGAGTGCATCGATGAGCTCATCCCGGGCAACCGGTCTGATATCCAGCAGATCAAGATGGAAGATGGCGACGGCGAATGTGATGCCAGAGACGGTCAATGCTGTCGTCGTGAGGTCGACCATCGGATCTGGGCCAATACCGAATTGCATCACAACATTGGTAGCCAATGGAACGACCCCACCGATGAAGATGAGTCCAGCTTGTTTGCGATAGACGGCATCGGACGTTGCCACCACGTATCCAAGCATGAACAATCCGGCGAGCACGACCAGATACAGGTATCCGAGTTGAATCCAGAACCATATTCCGAGGTCTGAAATGAGTACAGATGCACCATGACTCTCTGCAAGCTCATGACTGTGCCACAGCAGGTTGTGTTGGCCATCTGTCCATACCGCAACGAGTGAGATAACCGGAATACTACCGAGCAGAACGTAAAGTGGACGAGAGAGCCATTTGTCATATCCCGCATAGTTGAGGATGACTACCAGGAACATGACCGGGGCAGAGACGACCCCGAAATAGGAGATCCGTTGCCAGAATAGGACCTCCTCAAGGGTATCATAGCCGAAACTGATCGCATCGGGAATGGCCCAAAGTGCCACCGATACCATCAACAATGTAAGCGGTCCTGCCATCGGATGCGGCCGCTGGCGATACGTTGCAACCCCAACGATGAGAGCTATCGCTCCACTCACCAGGACGATGCCGGTAAAGAGCGTGAAGCTCCAACCCATCTACTTTCGATGATGTAAGTGACCAGATAATTCTTGTGTTTGTATGAGGTACTAGTGCAACCGTTGCTATGATCCGAATTCGAACAGCATACTGAGTACTCGTTTGGGTTACCTGCCGTCGAGAATCAGCTACTGTCGATGGTTCATTCTGTTAATCCGAGACCTCCTGTTGGTGAGTGCTGCAGTACCTTTAAGCCATCCACACCTCGATTTCAAACCGAAGTCGATGCGTTTGGACGCTTTTGGTCTATCCGTTGCAGTTCAACCACGAATACCGCTCCTTCAGGCTCGTTATCCTCAACCCACACGGTGCCACCATAGCCTTCAACAAGGGTCTTGACGAGATACAGTCCAATTCCTGTTCCGGCGCTCTGGAGTCCCTTCTCACCCTTCCCGAAGATCGTTTCCTTTTGGGTGTCCAGCACTCCAGGACCGTTGTCAGCAATCCGTACCGAGATCGTTTCCTCCGATTCTACCACTGAGACGGAGATTTCTGCGATCTCCTTGTCGTTATGCTGGACTGCGTTCTGTAAGAGGTTCCTGAAGACGGAGCTGAGCATATCGTCACCCTTAATGGTCACGTGGGGAATCGCCCCTTCAATCGAAACCTCCGCATCTTGGAATTCTGATTGGATCCTCTCAAGCTGTTCATCCAATGTCTCCTTGAGGGAAATTCGTTGTTTCTCGAACTCAGATTGCAACATCACCGCTGATAGATCGCGTGCCGTTTCGGTCAGTCTGATCGCCTCATGGACACTCTCTCGTACGGTGATCAGCATCTGCCGTCCTTCGCTGGTCACTTCATCCTCGAGCATCTCGGCGAATCCATTTACGACGGTCAGGTCGTTTCTGATATCGTGACGAAACACTTGATTGAGCAATTCCAGATTGTCCCGTTGTTCCTTGATCTGTTGTTCGTAGGCTTTCCGTGCTGAAATATCTCGGACGATGACGAACGTGTACGATTGCCCATCAATCTCAGTCCCCTCCATACTAACTTCGATCCAGAAAATATTGTCATCAGCGTCTCGTGCTTGCCACTCGAAGCGCTGAGCGTCCCCTTGTGACGCCTTCTCCACACGGTCAATAGCTTGTTCATGAGTGTACGGCGGTGTACCAGAGCTCAACTCTCCGATGGAGCGGTTTCTCAGCTCCGTTCGGGTGAATCCATAGAGTTTACAGGTTGATTGATTTACATCGATGATTTCGCCTGTCTGGCCATCATGCACGAAGATCGCATCATTCACCGAATCATAGAGCTCCCGAAGTACGGCATCATCGAGAGGTGGATCCACTTCTTCACGATCAGTTTGTCCCATGAGTGTCTGTCGACGAAGCTACTCGGCTTATCGCTCATATCTTCTTCCATCTACGGATATCGGGAATTGACTACTCCGACCATGGCAAGGTACGATTTTTTTGGTTTCCCACCAACGGAGGGCATGCCCTTATCAATGAACCATCCCGATGATGAACCTTAGTATCGACCTCAATACCTCGACGGTGTATCCAATTGACCGGATGTACGCCGCGCTGGATACGGTAGTCGACGACCTATCCCGGTAAGGCCGCGCAGTGTCCCGTCCGAAGCTTCCAATGGTGTCCCGGTGAACTCATAGGGGATTCTCTTGCCGTCTTTCGTTTCGTATGCTGTCTCTACGGTGACCGTTTCCCCCTGTTCGACAACCGCTTTGAATGCTTCAGTAATCATCTCGACATCTTCGTCTGGGATGAACTCGGTAATATGCATCTCACCGATCTCGTCACTATGGTACCCAGTCACCTCCTCTACGTTTTCGTTCCAGATAATGGGGTATCCCTCTGGATCGATGAGATACATGGTGTCGGGTATTGCAGCAAAGATACTGTTTGTCATCAGCCGCTCCTCTTCCAGTTGCGCTTTGTTTTGTCGTACCTTGGTTACATCTCGATAGATGACGAAATGCTGGCCAGGAATGACGTTGGGTTTCCCCGTATATTCGACGATGATCGAGTCCCCGTCTGCTCGGATGAACTCAGCGGTTCCGATGGCTCCACCCTCCTTGAATTCATCCCAGGCAGCCTCGAAATCGAACTCTTCAGAGAGGAACTCAGGAACCGACCGACCCAGTAGCTCCTGTCGCTCGAGGCCAAAGATCTCCTTTGACTGCGGATTTGCATCGAGTATCTTCGCTTCGTCGTTGATGATGACCATCGCATCCATCGACTCATCGAAGGCGGCTTCGTAGATATCTCGCGCTTGCTGAATCTCTGCTATCGTCTTGTCATATTCCACCTCGGGTCCATGCGGGATCGATATCGTCATTGTGGTCCCGTCCTCGCTAACCGAGGCATCGGAGGTACCACCATGACTGTTGATAATCCAGTGGACGATCCACAGGCCTAACCCACTACCATGAATCAGAGAGGTCTCAATCCCGGTAGAGAAGACCGCTTGATCCTGGTCGGAGAGTCCAGGCCCGTCATCACTAATTTTTATCTCGACCGCATTTGGCACTCGTTCGACAGAGATCTCGATCATCGATGATGGGCCAGCATGCTTGGCTGCGTTCTCGATGAGTTCCTCGATCGCTCGGCTGAACGTCGGGAACACGGCTGCCTCGACATCTTCTCCGATCTCCATGTGAATGCTGGCTGTCGGGTATCCAGATTCGATTTCAGTGACGCACTCCTGAACGAGTTCACCAAGATCTCTCCGTTCCAATTCAGCAGACTGCCCGACGATCCGTTCAAGCTCCCGTGCCTTGTCACTCAACGCTAACAGATCGTCGATTTCCTGCAGTGTTTTCTCCGCGTAGCTTTCATTCCTAGCGTCACTTCTCATCAGCTGTGTATAGCCGCGAATGACTGCCATGTCATTGCGGATGTTGTGCCGCAAGACCCGATTGAGGACGGCGGACAGGTTTGTTTGCCTCGCTAGTTGCTCCTCCTATTGTTCGTGTTCGAGTTCGCGTTCGAGCATCCGTGCGAGAAGTTCAGCGAACATCGTCTCCGATTCACTGAAGGCAAGCTCTCGTGGATCCTGGCTCACGAAACAGACCGTCCCATATGGCTCGTCGTCAAGGATGAGGGTTGTGCCGTGATAGCAGTGCAGCCTGTGTTCCTTGAAGGCTGGATCTTCTTCCCACCCCTGTTCTGGGACGTTCGAGAGGGCAATAGGTGTCTCAGCCTCGATGGTCCGACGGCAGTATGTCATCCCCAGGTCGAGTTCGAGTCCGGGTGGGAACTGGCCATCGGTGGGATCGGTGCTGATCATCGCCTCCCAGTGGTTTGTCTCCTCATCAATACGTGTGAGGTGGCCGTTTTCAACACCAAGAAATCGCTTGCCGAGGTCGAGCGCACGTTGGGCCTTCTCCTCGAAAGGTGCCGCTCCACGCATGATTGCGTAGAGCTCTTGCCGCGCTTCGTCTGCTGGGAGGGCGGTGGCGGTCATGGACTCAAACCCGAACTTATCAATTCAACCTTATAAATTACGGGGCCTATATCTCCACGAATGGACGATTCCACCGCTATCTACCATTTTATTCCTTCTCGATAATCTGAGTTACGTTACAACTATCAGGGAAGTTCATCAGAGTTGGTACGTACATCTGCAATACTCATCATGAGATTCGCTCAAATGTCCCCCGAGTGATTTGCATATGTACGGATATTTGTCGATACGGTACTCGCAGAGTATGCTAGGGTCTCATGTGACTGATCTACCGCTTTCGGGTGCCGATGTTGGGCTCGAACAACTCTTCAACCTGACCATCAAAGCATGCGCTAGCCGGCATGCCAGCTGTAATGAGGGATCGTAGCGATCTCGCTCGACGGCATTGATCGTCTGTCGTGACACGCCAACCGACTTGGCGGGTTCTCCTTGAGTCAGTCCTTCACGCTCGCGATACGCAGCGATGTTGTTTTGCATCTCTTCAGGAATCTACTCGTATTGCTGCTTGACGTACCAGTGGACGACCCCGTATAGGAGAAGGAGGATGAGGTATCCCCAGAGTGCGCCTCGTACCGCCGCTGGTGCGGTGTAGATCTCGGTACGAGGACTACCTCGACAGGGATGCCGAGGAGTACAATGGTTGTGACACCAAAGTAGAGCAGCTGACTTGCCTCTTGGTCGATGTGGCGTCCAAGTTCATCCCTGAGTGCATCCGCCGAGTGCCAGGAGAGGGCAATCATCGCGATGCAACCTACCAAATAGAGACCAAGGCCAGCGATGTAAACGCTGTACTCGGCTGTGAGATACCACAGTATCAACCCGGACAGGAACCCGATAACTGCGAACCAGGCCGACCACTTGAGCTACTGACTGTACTGTTCCCGAGTTTCCATTCGTTTCACCGCGGTGTATCTCTCACTCATGCTCACCGTGGGTGTGAAACACCTTTTACAGTCAAACGTTCTTTACACCGCAAAAAGGCTGTCATTCTCGTCATCTGCACCAGTAGCAGACAATTCCACACTGGATGTGCATGCTATGAAGATCAGAAACTCGCCGTCGTCATCAACTTACCCCGTCGTTTCCCAGTGATTCATTCCAAACATTCCGAGTACCATCCATCGCACTCTGACCCAATCAGTTGATGAGGTATCCGCCGTCGACAACGAGTGCGTGCCCATGCATGTAGCGGGCCCCATCACCCGCGAGGAGCAACGTGGCCGGGACGATATCCTCAGGTTCACCGATGAACGGGGTCAACACCCCCTCGAGCAACCGCTCGCGATCGGCATCGCTCTCGATCGGGGTCATCCCTGAGCGGATCGGGCCAGGACAGAGTGCATTGACCGAAATGCCCTCAGGACCGTAATCGATGGCCATCTGACGGGTGAGGCTGATGACCGCTCCCTTGGAGGTGACATATGCGGCCTTCGAAGGAGCTTCTCCACCACTGAGTCCCCGTTGTGAGGCAACGTTGATGATGCGACCGTGGTCGCTATCTCGCAGGTAGGGGAGTGCTGCTCGAACCCCATGGACCACCCCCTTGACGTTCACCTCCTGGATACGGTCCCATTGCGCATCATCGAGTTCCTCAACCGACCCCGCTCCGGTGATCCCCGCATTGTTCACCAGGATATCGAGGCTCCCATAGTGCGTTTGAGCGGTCTCCATGAGCTGATCAACCGCAGCCTGTTCGGTCACGTCAGCCTCGACGAACCGTGCCTGACCACCACCGTCCTTGATGACCTCGACGGTAGTAGGACGTTCATCGGGGACCCTGGATGTCTGTCTGATGTCTCCTACGACGACGGCGGCACCTACCTCAGCCAGACCGATGGCGATCGCCCGCCCGATGCCACTCGCCCCGCCGGTGACGACGGCGGTTCGATCCTCGAGGTTCATCCAGATACCCCCGGTTCGTCGACCCTCGCCTGCTCAGACTCACGCCAGCTGTGTTCGGGTTGCCAGCCGAGGTCGCGTTGTGCCTTCTCAGTGGTAAATGCGGCTTCTTCGCCCTCGATGTCGCACGGTTCAGGCAGCGATCCCCAGCCAGCCTCGATCGCCTTCGAGGTCTCGATACCGAGGTAGTTGTCATCGGCGACGAGGATGTATCGCTTGTGTCCCTCAAGGTCCGCACCGATCGCGGTTTCGATGAATGATGCAACGTCACGCACATCGATATACGACCAGAGACTCCCCGAGGGGGTCGCATCGTCGAGATGGAACGATTCTCTAATGGGTGGTGTTTCATAGCGACCCGGCACCTGCACCCATGTCGGCTGGATCGAGACGATGGGGACACCATACCGGCGGGTGGTCCGCTCGGCAATCTCCTCACCGACTACCTTCGAGAGTCCGTAGCCGTCGAGTGGCCGTTGTGGATGGTGTTCATCGATCGGGAGGTACTCAAGCGGCCGTGGTTCGTCGCCGTATGTGACTCCGTAGGTAGCCTCACTCGAGGTCCAGAGGACCGTCGCATCGACCCGACCGGCCCCGTCGAGGACGTGATACGCGCTCGCGGCATTCTGTGTGAAGGTCTGTCCGGCTGGGGAGATCCCCGCACCAGGGATGGCGGCGAGGTGGACGACGACCTCGGGTTGCACATCCGCGATAAGCTCGAGGGTCGGTCCCTGGTCGGTCAGATCCACTGACTGATAGCTCACCCCATCGATCGCATCGCGTCGTGGTCGGTGCAGATCTACACCGATGACCTCATGGCTATCGGCGAGGGCATCGACGGTCCAGCGTCCGATGTCACCGCATGCTCCGGTGACTAGAACAGTTGCCATATCGATCCATGCGGTTGGTACCGCCTTGAGTCGGCTGGTCTGCTACCTCGGACAGGTATGGATGAATTACTTTCAGGACATGATGCGTATCGAACCGGTTTGTTTAATCCGAGCCAGCTAAACGGTCAGCTCTCCATCGATCGGTATGGAGTGGTCGGAATCAAGGATTTTCCTGGTAGCTAGCGTCTTGGCCATACTCCTCTGGTTCGCATCGATGCTCGTCGTCGACAACACACTCGTCCACGTGGCCGTGTTGCTCACGGTTGGCGTGGTCGTCCCGACGATCATCATCGGTTGGAAGAAGCGATCGGAGTCATAGCTCCACGAACGGATCGATCACCAACAGACGACGAACACCTTTGACGATTGCCAAACACCCGTACTCATGCACGTCGATATCATCCTCTTCGACGGCTTCGACACCCTCGATGCAATCGGTCCGTTCGAGGTCTTCGGACATGCACGTTCGATGGGAGCACCCCTCGAGATATCGTTGGTGACGGTCGAATCACAATCCTCCGTTCACTCGAGCCACGGGCTCGAGGTCGTCCCAGATGGATTTCTCACTCGTGTCGGCGATGATGATTCACTCCGTATCGAGCGTTCACCTGCTCTCGTGATCGTCCCCGGTGGTGGCTGGCGGGTCGAGGATGGTGGGGTCCGACAACAAGTTTCGGATGGGAGATTACCTTCGTTGATGAGAGATCTTCACCGAGCCGGTTCGACCATCGCATCCGTCTGCACCGGCGCAATGGTGCTCGCCGAGGCAGGTTTGACCGATGGACGACCAGCGATCACCCACCGGTCTGCGATCGATGATCTCCGGGATTCGGGTGCTGAGATAGTTGATTCGCGCGTGGTCGACGATGGTGACCTCGTCACCGCCGGGGGCATCACCGCCGGCATCGACCTCGCATTGCATCTCCTCGAGCGGGAGTTCGACGAGGAGCTTTCGACCTCGGTCGCAGCAGTCATGGAGTACGAGGCACAGGGCTCTGCTTATCAGACGTGAACTGGGATCATGCTGGCTACCATCCAGCGTTAGCCGGCAACCGCTCACTCCTCACCATGATCACCAGGAAGGTCAATGGTGACATTCTGCTGGAAGTCGTCCACGTTAGCGGTCCCGACGGTCTTGCGGATTGACAGCTCGTAGCTTCCCTGTGAGAGTGTGATGCGGTCACCATCCGCATCGGTGAAGACGATCTCAAGGGTCCGCTCATCACCGGGCATGACCGGTCCCCACAGGTGTGTGCCTGCGGTGGCATCAATGTCGGTGCCCTCCTCGATCTCGACAAACGGGTACGTGGTCCCCCCGAAGTAGGTCGGGAAGTCACCGTGGTACTCGAAGGCTATCCTGGCGGTCGTTCCATCCTCCTCGTGGG
>SKSH01000169.1 GCA_007118075.1 Halobacteriales archaeon | reverse complement strand
GTCAATGAGTCGACCCAAGATGTGTCGGAGTGCAAGGTCATCGGTGGGTGTTCGCCGTACATTGAACCCGATGATGTAGAGCCGCTTGCTCTGTCTCGAGATGAGACTGACGGCATCAGCATCGAGGACTGTCCGTACTCCATCGTGTGGGACATGTGAAATGAGATCCAGGTTGCCATCGGCCACATGGTTCACCGCCGTCCCGATCGATGGTGGGTGCGTCGGGACGATCAATTCGACACGCTCGATCGACTCACCAGGTTGTTCATCACGATGCACCTGTGTCGGTAGGTGTCCCTCGTACCGTTCGAGCACCAGATACGATCCCCCATTTCGCTCAAGGAGTTCGAATGGTCCACTTCCGACGGGATTGTGGTTCATGACGGTCAACGGTTCCGGGACACCTGCGTCCTCGTCGAAACCGTGGTAATTCTGCCAGATGTGTTCCGGGAATAATGGAAGATTGAACACCCTTTCAGCGACCTCCTTTGTGGTTTCGACGAAGGTGAATTTCACGCTGTCATCGTCGGTGAGTTCGACGGAATCGACCAGTGAAATCTGAGAGGCATAGGCAGATGCCTGATGGGTAATATTGGCTTCGCCGTCGGCGAGATTACCGAGAAACTCGTAGGTGAATTGGACATCTTCTGGGGTCACCGGTTCGCCATCGTGCCAGGTGAGTCCTTCTCTGAGACGGACGGTCGCATCAGGTCGATCTCCGACACCGATCGTCCAGGCTACCTCTCGTGCTGCCCACGGAAGTTGCCGATCTCCGATGATTCGGATCAATGGATCATAGAGCAACCCGGTCACGAGGTCACGCCCGACGTATTGTCCGGTGAGTGGATTGAGATTCTCCGTCACCTGACCCTCAAGGATCCCGATCCGTAGCGTCGAGCGCCCTTCCACGTGTTCGAGGCCGAGTATATCACCTGCCTCCTCGGTCCCAGCGGGACGATGAAATAAGGGCATATGGATGGTCACGGCGGTCAGCTCATCGGGGACGATGACAGGAGCGAACGGGTACGTCTCATCGATGAAGTGTTCTTGAAATTCGGAGACGACTTGCTGACGTTCTACGCCTTCGAGAACCCGCTGTTTGTCAAGTAATTCGTCGGTCGTCTCATCGATGAGGCCGAACGGATTGAGCCACTCACCGGTCTCCTCGGCGAAATCAGAGTGGAGCATTGGGCGGAGATCATCTGGGTCGGTGATGCGGGGTGTTCGTGAGACGACGAGCTGGAAGTCACCCTCGATGTGGACATCTTGATAGCGTTGTGGAGCAAGCCGTGGCATCAGGGAGACGTCGACGCCGATCTCATCGAGATGTTCCGTCAATCGTCTGGCGATCTCGGTAGCAGCCGGATCTTCATCACTCGGTGGTGCCTTGATCGTGAGCTCGAGTATCGACGACCCATCGCCACCGCCACCATTGGTACCGAGTAGATCGAGACACCCAGCCGTCGTAGTCACACCTGCGCCTGCCACGGTGGCAAGCCAGGCACGTCTGCTGAGCGGTCGATCTGTCGATTCCATCACGAGACGATAGGGGGATGACCGCTCATTATCCTTTGGTTAGGGTAGTTGAGGTTCTACTGTGCATACTCGACCTGGTGACGCAGGGTCGGGATCCCCTCGATGTCGATCTCGACCGTCGCTCCATCAGGGATCGGACCAACACCAGCGGTAGTGCCAAGCGCGATGACGTCCCCCGGTTGTAGCGTCATATACTGGCTAAGGTCCGCGATTGTCGTCGACAGGTCGAACTCGTACTCATCACGGTTTCCTACTTGCTGGCGCTCACCGTCAACAGAGAGCTCGATGGTCGCATCGGCTGGTACCGATGCAGGATCGACTATGCCGGGTCCGAGAGGGGCTGCACCGTCGAAGGCCTTGCCGCGGATCCAGTTGATCTCCTGGCGCTGGTCTGTCCGGTTCGATAGATCATTCATGCAGGTGAGCCCGGCGACATGATCGAGGACTCGATCCTCAGGAATGTCTCGAGTTGGCGCACCGATGACTGCTGCAAGCTCGGCCTCGAACTCTACAGAATCAATCGGTTCCGGGATGGTAACTACCCCTTCGTGTGCGGCCAATGCTGTCGGTGGCTTGAGGAAGTACTCGGGTCTGTCCGGTACGACAGCATCGTGTTCTGCAGCATGTGCTGCGACGTTTCGCGCCAAACAGACGATTTTCGAGGGTTCACACGGTGGTAACCAGGTCACTGAGTCGGTTGAGAGCGTCGAATCTCCGACGTCGACCACGCCATCTTCGGCTATCCCATCACGTACCCGACCGGCTCGATCTAACACACGTACGCGCATACGCTGCATGACGAACGGGGAATGGATAGCCTTCCCGATAGCGGTAGGACGGAACGCTTATGAAATCTGTTGGGTAAGCCACAGTTGCAGCCTGCTCCGTTGGTGTAGTCCGGCCAATCATTTCGGCCTTTCGAGCCGATGACCTGGGTTCAAATCCCAGACGGAGCACTGTTCTATCCGTCCGACTCCTCGAGTGCATCGTCAATCACTCTCACCAATCGTATCTAGCGGCGTATTTGGTGACCAACATTCACTCAGTGCGGGTCGATCTGATGCACGACTTGGGTCGGTGCTTTGGTACTCGAATTAACTGTCAAAACCGGATTTCAACTAAGGGAAGCCACTTCACCCCAGAAGACGTTAGAGCGGATATGTACTCGCCAGATCGTCGTGAGTTCCTCGGCCTCCTCGGTGCCGGAGGTATCACACTCGGCGTGGTCGGTGGCGTCATCGCCTACACGAACGGTGACGAGGAGGATCCAATACCGGAAGGGCGATTCGACGTGGACGGTGAGATCGAGACGACCGGAACCGATTGTGCCTCCCCAGAGCCCCATACGTCAGCGATCGAACGTGACGCTGCGCAACTACACTTGACCGGCCAACTCGAAGCACCAACCCCCTGTCATCGAGCGGTCCTTGGAGGTATCGTCGTGGATGGAACGACCCTCGCGGTCTCGATCGGTGTCGAATCAACCCTCGAAGAAGACCAGGAATGCATCCAGTGTGTGGGTTCGATCGCCTATGAGGCAACCGTTGAGGTGGCCTCCATCGACGACCTCGAGGTCGTGACCATCCATCACGCCGACGACGAATCATTCGATCATCACGTCTGAGCGTGTTCCTTTTTTGAGCGATGACGGTGCCAACAGTGGCGCCATGTCCTCACCAGTACACTGGCGGCGGCTGGCCTCGAACGATACGATCACCCGCAGAACGCTGCTCGGCGGTACGATGGCGACGACCGCTGCCCTCTTCGGTGTCCCGACGACCTCCAGTGCAAGGACACCGCCGGTCGAGGCGATCTCGAGCGAGCGGTTGGAGAGACACCTCACAGAGATCCAGGTAGATGCTGGTGTCCGCCGGCTCCATCAGGACCTCTTGGAGGCTGGCTTTGAACCATCGATAACCGAGGCGGTCGGCCATCGAGCGAGCGAGGCAGCAACGAGCGAACCGTACGACGTAGTGGCCATCCCCTATCAGCAAGAAGGGGTTGATGAGGAGGCCGTATTGCTCTGGTCGGATTCCCCCGAACTACCCAATCAGATACGACGTATCGAGCCTCCAACAGCCGGAACCGTGACCATGCGATCGACGGTACTCGATGGCCCAGGGATATCGACCGAGGTCATCCGATACGACCTCGCCTGGCGGGGATTCTTCTGTCGGTCGATCAACTGGTCATGTCTCCTCTCGGTCGCTGGTGCGTGGGCCGGGACGATCGCCGCCTGTGGTGCTTGCGTGATCGATCTCTCACGACTCACCTGTCTCGGATGCATCGGGGCAGCGGTATCCGCAACCGGAGGGACCCTTGGGTGTTCATTCTGCAATGATTGATATGCTGTGGGGGCTGACCGTGGTGGTTGCCTTGCTGGCCATCATCGTTGGCGCCTTCGGATTTTGGTCTCTCAGAGAACCGGGATCGACCGCCACGGTGGTGTTCATCGGCACCGTCTCAGCGGTGTTGGTCATCGGTGGTATCGTCGGGATGTACCACTTCGTCAATGGGAACTCCTTCGAAGGCCAGACGTTCGCGAGCATCGCCATCGCGTTCGCCGCATTGGCACTTTTGAGCAGATGAGTACCTAGGCGACGATCTCCAGGAGACCGATCGCCTCGAGCAACATCCACAACAGGAACACCGCATAGATCGTGAGCATGAGTCTTGCTTCATTGATGGAGACGGTCAGTGCCGAGCGCATCGCCCCCATGACGACGATCGTCGCGACGATGAGGAAGATGAACATGGGTAGCGTCTGATCGAGGGAGATGAGCGTACTCCCCGCGACGATGACGCCGGCCGGGACGGCCACGAGCAGGTCGAAGGTGTTCGATCCGAAGACATTCGAGAAGCTGACAATCGGCCGGTTGGCCCTGATGGCACGAAGGCTCAACAACAGATCTGGGACACTCGTTCCGATGGCCACCACGGTCAATCCCCAGAGGTACGTCGGTGTATCGAATCGTTCACCGAGCTCGATCGACGACCACAGCAATCCCTCCACGCCGACGAGGATGGCGATGATCCCGAGCAGGAACATGGGGAGTGCCTTAAGTGCCGAGCGGCCTGCCTCTGGCGGTGGCGAGGCACCTTCGACGATGTCGAAGTACTGGACGACGAGGTACAACACATAGAGCACGAGCGGGATGATGGCGAGTTCGCGGGTCACCAGGCCACTTGCACCTCCATCTGCTGGGATGTAGACGACGGCGAGCACGAACATGAGGAAGGTCACGACGATCGCGAGCAGGTAGAACTGGACGTCCTTGTAGACGAGATCGCGATTGACCGTGACAGACTCGCGATTGGCGAAGACGATGAGCGCCGGGATGACGAGCACGTTGAAGATGGCCGAGCCGATGACGGCTGCGACCCCGAGTTCGAAATCGCCGTGTCTGGTAGCAGCGAGGACGACACTTGCGACCTCAGGGAAGCTCGAGGCGATGGCCACGAGTACCGCGCCTTGGACGATCCTCGGCAACCGGTAGGCTCTGGCGATCCGGTTGGCAGCAGGTTCGAGCCATCGAGAGCCAATGAAGATCAGCGCCGTCCCGACGATGGCGACCGCTGCGATCGTGATCATCTGCCCGATGGTTCGGTCTGAATGGGAATAAACCTCAGTTACTCACTCGATGACGACGAGCGTATCGCCCATGTTGACACTGTCACCTGGATCGATCGCAACGGCGGTGACCGTGCCACCTCGTTCGGTCGTGATGTCGTTCTCCATCTTCATGGCCTCGAGCACACAGACCACATCACCGGCTTCGACCGAATCACCCTCTTCGACGGCTACCTCGAGAATCGTCCCCTGCATGTCGGCGGTGATCTCCTCACCGGTTGCACTGGCTAATGCATCGGATGAGCCCCCTGAAGCGGCGGATGGACGACCAGGGGATGGTCTCGATGAGCGGTCATCTCGTGACGATCGCACGCCGGTGTCTCCGGGATCTTCAAGGGCTACCTCAAACCGCTTGCCGTTGACCTCGATGGTGAACTCCTTGAGCTCGGCTTTCGGCGGACGATCTCCATCGATGCTGGCGGGGCCCCATCGGTCGACCGCATCGGCCAGCGCATCGGCCTCGACCGACTCATCGAGGTACTTGGTGGTGTGTGACCCCTCGAGGAAGCGGTCATCCTCGAGCATGAGGCGATGGAACGGGATCGTGGTGTGGATCCCCTCGACATCGAACTCGGCAAGCGCTCTGCGGCTGCGATGGATGGCCTCTTCGCGATCTTCTCCAGCGACGATGAGTTTGGCGACCATCGAGTCATAGTCGCCAGCGATGGTATCGCCCTCATGGATGGCATCATCCATGCGTACCCCGATGCCACCGGGGGGATCGTAGGTCTCGAGTGTCCCTGGTGTGGGGACAAACTTGTTGGCAGGGTTCTCTGCGTTGATGCGGTACTCGAAGGCGTGGCCATCGAATGTGATATCGTCCTGCTCGAACGTGAGCGGCTCTCCGGCGGCGATTCGAAGTTGCCATTTGACGATGTCGATACCCGTGATCTCCTCGGTGACGGTGTGTTCCACCTGGATCCTCGTGTTCACCTCGAGGAAGTAGAAGTCGCCGTCTTCGACGAGGAACTCGACGGTACCGGCGTTGGTGTACTCGGCGGCTGCGACACCGGTGCGTGCCGCCTCGCCGATGGCCGATCGTAACTCGCTATCAAGGGCTGGGCTCGGTGCCTCCTCGATCACCTTCTGATGGCGGCGCTGCAGGGAGCAATCGCGCTCGCCGAGGTGCAACACACGGTCGTGGTGATCGGCGAGGATCTGCACCTCGATGTGCTTCGGGCTGGTGAGATAGCGTTCGAGGTAGACCGCTGGATTGTCGAAGTACGCCTCACCCTCACGTTGGGCGCTCTCGAAGGCCTCTTCGGCATCGTCTGGAGATTGGACCACTCGGAGTCCTCGACCGCCACCGCCTCCCTCTGCCTTGATGGCGATGGGATAGCCATGTTCCTCGCCGAAGGCGATGACCTCGTCGGGGCTCTCGATGGGCTCGAGGGTGCCGGGGACGACCGGGACACCAGCCTCGTCCATGACGTTACGTGCGTTGGTCTTCTCACCGAGTTGGGCCATGGCTTCACTCGATGGACCGACCCACGTCTGAGGTGAAGCTTCGACTGCGGCCGCGAACTCGTCGTTCTCTGCGAGGAACCCATAGCCCGGATGGATCGCATCCGCGCCGGCCTTCGCTGCAGCCTCGAGGATCGCCTCTTGATCGAGGTAGGACTGACTGGCTGGGGCCGGACCGACGTTGTAGGCTTCATCAGCATACTTGACGTGACCCACGTCTCGGTCGCTGTCACTGTAGATCGCGACCGTATTGATCTCCAGTTCTTCGCAGGCTCGCATGACACGTACCGCGATCTCGCCGCGATTGGCGACGAGGACCTTCTCAAACATCGTTGCTTGCACACTACACAGGAGAGGTAACTCATTCTATCGGTTCGATGAGCCTCGCCCAAGATCTAGAGCCACCCGTCACCCTGACTAGTGAGGGTTCAAGCACATAGCTGGCAACTGCCTAGTTGAGTCGAATCGATCATCGGATCACGTCCACACTGACGAATGAAATCGCACATCGGAAACAGGTATGCAGCGGTCTTGAGCCATCACTCGAGGTTGGTCATCATCCTGATGTTACTCGCGACGATCGTGATGGGCGCCGGCATCGCCGTCGGCGACATCGAGGATGGTGGAATCGGAGAGTTCGAGGTCGACGACCCAGCGACGGAGGCACTTGCGGAGATACGCGCAACCTACGGTGCAGATGAGACGGTCATCACACAGGTGGTCGTCCGTGAACCAGATGGGAATGTGCTCGACCGCGACAGTCTGCTCGAGGCACTCGAGTTCCAAGAGGAGCTGCTCGATGATCCGACGATTGCTGACACCCTCATTGGTGAGTCACCGATCATCGGCTTTGAAAACATCGTGGGTACTGCTGCATACCAGGCAGCATCATCTGATGCGGAGTCAGAACCAACCGTCGCTGAACAACGTGCCGCATTAGCTGACCTCGATGACCAAGCGGTATCTGAGCTCACTCAAGCGGTATTGGTCGGTGACGTGGCGGTCAGTACCATCGATCCTGCTCGATTCCTGCCAACAGATCAAGTCGACGGATCTCCCACATCGGATGCTCGAGTGACCCTCATCGGACACCTCGATGACGGTGGACCGGATGCCCAACCGACCGCAGCATTCTCCGCACAGCGTGGCATCGAAAAGCGGTTTCACGACCGATTCGATGATGGCTTCGTATTCGGCCAGGGGATCGTCGATGCGGCGAGCTCGGCAGCCACCGGTGACAGCTTCATCGTGATCACCCCGGTCGCCCTCATCCTCGTACTCGGCATCCTCGGTGTCGCGTATCGAGATCCAACCGATATTCTCATCGCCCTCGGTGGTATCGGTGTCGTGATGGTCTGGTTAGGTGGGATCATGGGTTGGCTGTCGATCCCGATGAGCCAGTTGCTCATCGCGGTCCCGTTCTTGTTGATCGGACTATCCATCGACTATGCACTCCATGTGTTCATGCGATACCGAGAGGCTCGAGCCGGCCGGCTCGATGACGGTATCATCCCCGATGAGAGCGAGCGGATCCGCTGGGCGATGACCATCGCCCTCGGTGGGGTCATCCTCGCCCTCGCTGCGGCGACCATCTCAACCGGGGTCGGCTTCCTCTCGAACTACGTCAGCCCGCTGGCAGCGGTGCGTGATTTTGCACTCCTCTCTGGACTCGGTATCTTCGCCACGTTTGCGGTGTTCGGAATACTCATCCCGGCGGTCAAGGTGGAGGTCGATACGTACCGAGATGAGACCGGAAAGCAACCAGCAGCGTTCGGCATTGGAACGGGTGTACTCAACCGGGTGCTCACTGGTGTCGTCTCGGTGGTCAGCCGTGCACCCCTGCTCGTCATCGCTCTTGCCTTCTTGCTCACCGTCGGTGGGGTCGTCGGTGCAGCCGGTATCGATACGGAGTTCAACGAGGCTGATTTCCTCCCACAGGACGCACCGGAATGGGCGAAATCGCTCCCGGGTCCGTTCGCGGTCGGGACGTACACCGTCGCCGATGACAGCGCCTATCTCGCCGAGCGGTTCGCTGGTTCCGATGAGCGAAGCCGTTCGCAGGTACTGATACGCGATGGGATCGCCGATCCCGAGATGCTGGCTTCGCTGGCTGATCTTCCCGGTGGTGACGGTGCGATCGTCCTCGGTGCAGATGGACAACCATCGATCCAAGGGCCACTTACCGTGATCACCGCATTGGCCGACCAATATCCCTCGGTCCAGACCGCCCTCGATGAGCGCGACACCACCGGTGACGGGATCCCGAATGAGGATGTCACCGGATTGTACGATGTCCTCTACGAGGCCGATAGCGAGGTTGCAAGCTCGGTGATCCATCGCAGTCCGGATGGTACGTACGAGTCGCTCCGGCTGCTCATCGCCGTCCGTGGTGATGCCTCCGCACAGGCGGTATCGAGTGATACCCAGGTGGTCGCCGATGCGATCACGGAACGGACCGGTGTCACGGCGGTCGCCACCGGCGATCGCGTCATCAGTGCCCTCATCCAGGATGCACTCTTGGATACGCTCATCCAGGCGTTCGTCATCACTTTCTTCGTGATACTCGGCTTCCTGACGATGCTCTACTTTGTGCGACACGGCCGCCTCGACCTCGGGGCGATCACGCTGTCTCCAGTGTTGGTCGCACTGGCAGTCCTGTTGGGGGTGATGGCCCTACTCGAGATCCCGTACAACAGCGAGACGGCCGTCATCACCGGATTGGCGATCGGTCTCGGTGTAGACTACAGCATCCACCTCAGTGAACGAATCACGACCGAACTCGAGCATCGTGCGTCACTGACCGAGGCACTCGAAGCAAGCATCACCGGGACCGGTGGTGCCTTGTTGGGAAGTGCACTCACGACGGCCTCCGGCTTTGCGGTGCTTGCCTTCTCCCTGGCACCACCGATCCGCCGCTTCGGCCTCGTGACGGCCACGGCGATCGGCCTCGCCTTCATCGCGTGTATCACCGTGTTACCGGCATTGTTCATCCTGCGTGAACGGATCGCTGCTCGGCTGAGAAAGGGTAGTTAGCGTCGATTCCGACCCATGGCGATCCACGGGTCGCTGGGGGCATCCGGTGAGGGACGGCCACGGAAGTCGGCGACCGACTCGAATCGCAGGGCTCTGATCCAGGGATCGAAGGTATCTGGTTCATCGGTCGTATCGGACTCGGTGAGCACCTGTTCGATCGCAACCATGATGGCTGCTGCCTCGTCTTCGCTCGCGGTGGGGGAGATATCGACCGATCGCTGACGATCGCGATCAGAGTGGGATGTTGCCATGCTTTCGTTGTGCCTGCGGTTCGCGTTTTCGCTCGAGCATCTCCAG
Source organism: Halobacteriales archaeon (assembly GCA_007118075.1). Classification (GTDB taxonomy): domain Archaea; phylum Halobacteriota; class Halobacteria; order Halobacteriales; family SKSH01; genus CAZXER01. The sequence goes on along the minus strand of SKSH01000169.1, from coordinate 20,922 downwards.
GTCATCGATGAGTCGCGCTCGCGTGGCCGCCGGTTCGATCACGTCATCGAGGTATCCACGGTCGGTTGCGATGTACGGGTTGGCGAACTCCTCGCGGTACTCATCGATGAGTCGCTGGCGAAGTTCCTCTGGGTCGTCAGCCGCCTCGAGTTCGCGGCGATAGAGGACGTTCACCGCCCCTCGTGGGCCCATGACGGCGATCTCTGCAGTGGGCCAGGCGTAGTTGACGTCACCGCCGATGTGCTTTGAGGACATCACGCAGTACGCCCCACCGTATGCCTTGCGAAGGACGATGGTCAACAATGGAACGGTCGCCTCAGAGTAGGCATACAACAGCTTCGCACCGTGTCGGATGATACCGCGGTGTTCCTGTTCAGTACCGGGCATGTACCCTGGTACGTCAACGAAGGTGACAATCGGGATGTTGAACGCATCACAAAACCGTACGAATCGTGCGCCCTTGATCGACGCATCGACCGTGAGCGTGCCGGCGTTGACCCGTGGCTGGTTTCCGACGACCCCGACGGTCCGACCATCCATCCGGGCGAACCCGACGACGAGGTTCTGAGCGAAGACCGAACCGACCTCGAAGAAGGAATCAACATCGACGATCGGCTCGATGACGTCCTTGACGTCATAGGGTTTTTGTGGATGCTCTGGCATGATCTCGCGGATGGCATCCACCTGCCGGGTGGGATCATCACCGGGTGGGTCGACCCGCGGTGGGGTCTCGAGGTTGTTCTGTGGGAGATACGAGAGCAGGAGTCGCAGCTGGTTGAGGACGTCCTCATCGGATTGCCCGGCGAATTGGGCGATGCCGGTGGTCCCGGTGTGCACGCTGGCGCCACCGAGCTCCTCGTGGGTCACCGACTCGCCGGTGACCGTCTCGGTCACCCCCGGACCGGTGATGTACATGTAGCTGCTTCCCTCGGTCATGAGGATGAAATCGGTGATCGATGGAGAGTAGACCGCACCACCGGCGCACGGACCCATGATCGCGGATAGTTGTGGGATGACACCGCTGGCTCGCTGGTTTCGATGGAAGATGTCTGCATAGCCGGCGAGGCTGTCGACCCCCTCCTGGATGCGGGCACCGGCCGAGTCGTTCAGGCCGATGACCGGCGCGCCGACCTCCATCGCCGTATCCATGATCTTGCAGACCTTCTCGGCGAAGACCTTGCCGAGTGAGCCACCGAAGACGGTGAAATCATGTGCAAAGAGGAAGACGGTGCGGCCATCGATCTCACCGTAGCCGGTGACGACACCGTCACCGGGGATCTTGCGCTCGGGCATGTCGAACGCCTCGGCGTGATGGGTGCGCAGCTGGTCGAACTCGGTGAAGGTACCCTCATCGAGGAGATACTCGATGCGCTCTCTGGCGGTGAGTTTACCCTTGTCGTGCTGGCGCTGGATGCGCTCTTCGCCGCCACCGAGTTGTGCCTGTTCGCGGAGCTCTTCGAGCTCGTCTAGTCGGTCGTCCATCGAGGTCACGGGTATTGCCCCCGTCGATTCGCCATCTGGCGGACCAACACGCAGCGGAGAATTAAACGTTCGGCTACCCGTTCCATGTGGAGATCGTTGCGTTGGTGATGGCCGATTGCGTTCGTTCGGCGGCCTCGATGGCTGCCTCGACGGTGGCGTACCCCTCCCCAGAGTCAGCGACGTGGTCAGCATCCGCCTCGAACCGCCAGCGCCACTCGTCATCGGTGCCTTCGTGGATGACGATCGTCGGGCTCGAGGGTACTGCATCGGGATCGGTGACGATGGTTGCCGACAAGATGGCACCCCGGAGCCAGTCGAGATGGTCGCCGAGGGCCGAACCATCGGCGAATGCGATCGTTCCATCCGCGAGTGGATGGCCATCCGAACCGAGCAGGCGCCACCGCCATTCTTGATCGATGTCCTGGTATCGTTGGATGGTTGGCGTCGACATCGTGATCACCCCGCCACCGCACAGCGATTCGGGCCGAGTTCGAGTTGGCTGATGACCTCTCGTCCGGGTGGTCGACCCCGCCCGCGGTTGACTTGGATGATGGCTCGGTAGTTGGGTGGACGTTCACCCTTCGCTTGCATGACGTGCTCGACGAAGGAGTCCTCCTCGGTGAGGATGGGTTCGAGTCGGTCACGCACCTCGGCGAGGGTGGCGATGATTGGGGTGGTGGGGGCGATGAGCTCGGATCCACCGGGATCGAAGTGTCCCGGCAGGATGTTCGCATCCGGGGCACGCTCGAAGAGCACATCCATGAGTGACCGATAGAGGTCGCGTGTCTGCGTGGTGGGATCCATCGTCTCCTCGAGTTCGGTTCGGCCGACACCATCGACGAAGAGGGTATCGGCGGTGAAGATCAGGGCATCATCCTCGAGGACGAGGCTGATCATCTCGGTGGTATGCCCGGGAGTATGACAGACGCTGAGGGTGTGCTCGCCGACATCGAGGGTCTCACCATCGGCGAGGGGGACATGGTCATATTCGAAGCCGCGATCGATCGCTCGGGTACCGATATAATAGGGGACGTCATGTTCGTCGGCGAGGGTCGGCCCGCCAGCGATGTGATCGGCATGGATGTGTGTATCGACGACGCCAACGAGGTCGAGGTCCTCATCCTCGATGGTGCGCTCGATCGCCTCGAGGTGAATCGGCGTATCGATCGCGATCGCCTCACCGGTGTCATCGCAACCGACGAGGTACCCCAGACAGCCCTTCGCCAGCCGCTGTAGTTGGTAGATCGATACCCCAGCCACGACCTCGATGTCGACGATATCGTAGACCTTCGACCAGGCGACCATCCCGTCACTGAGGACCGCTACCTCCGGATGGCCGAGCTCCTCGAGTTGTTCGGCGACATCGAACGAAGAGATCCCCCATGCACAGACGGTGAGTACCTGTTCGGCTGCCTCGGGGACCGCCGCATCGAGTGCCTCTCGGTCGAGTGGTTGATCAGGATTCGTCGGGATGTTGATTGCACCGGGGATGTGCCAGGCGTCGAAATCGGTGGCCGGGCGCGTGTCGATGAGCGGAGGAGGTGGTGCCTCGGCGAGTAGCTCACGGAATCGATGTGGGGGCAACGCAGTGACCATGATGGTGGTTTCTTAGACGTCGGTCACTTAACCATCAATGGTCGTTTGCGAACAGGGAGGCTAAACCGGTGTGGCTGCTTTGAGTGAGATAGATGGCACTCGCTGATCTTCCTGCAGATTGGTCGGTATGGGATCAGGTCGATGGCGACCGCCTCATCCTCGTGTTCCGCCCGGATATCTTCGATGGGTCACAGTTCCCTCCAGCCTGTCTCCCCACGATCTACGTCCGCGAGGGCGAACAAGATCTTCGCCACGCTGGTCCAGCACCGGCTGCTGGGACAGAGGGTCGGTGGATGGTGACGCTCATCCTCGAACCCGAGGTATCAGCGCGGATTGGTGAGACGAAATCGTACGATTCCGCCAAGGAGCTGGCGGTCGAGACGGCGACGGACTTCGTTGCTGGTGAACTCGATATCGAAGGCATGTACCAGCTGCCTCGTACGGCCTATCTCTCGGCGTTACGCGAGCTGATCGACGGCTGATGGCTCCGCTGGGTTGAGCGCCAACGCGACGAGCCGTTCGAACGGGAACGGTCGTTCGGCGAGCTCGGTCACCGAGAGTCCGGTGGCTTCAGCGATGGCGACCACCTCGTCGATATCGGTGAGCGAGCTCACCAGACAGACCGCGACACCACCCGGTTTGAGTACCCGTGGGACATCCTCGATCCAGTCGGAGACGAGTTCGATACCCGTCGGACCGCCGGTGGTGGCTCGGTCGAGCCAATCATCGGGGAGTCGGTCATCGGCTGGGAGGTACGGTGGGTTGAACACTGCCGCATCGACGCTCGCCTCGTCGATCGGATCGAGCAATGAACCTCGGACCACCTCAAGACCGCGGCGGCTGGCGGCTGCACAGGCGTGAGGATTGATATCCGTGGCGATGGCTCGTACCGCTGCCTCACGCTGGAGGCGGTCTGCGACGATCCCCGAACCGGTCCCCGTGTCGACGACGATCCAGCCGGGGTCGAGGACCTGTTTGGCAGCCTCGACGAGGAGTGTTGAGTCCGCTGCGGGTCGATAGACCTGGGTCTCAAGGCGTGGGTCGCTAGGGCCGCTCATGTGTATCTCGAGGCCAGTTCGGCGATCTCGACATACTCCTCGGGGGTGATCGAATCCGGACGACGGCGGAGGAGGTCTTCATCGAGTTCTTCGATGAGTGAGGATGCATCCTCGATGTGTGAGATATGGGTGGTGTTTCGGATGGCGTTACGCAGCGTCTTGCGTCGTTGGGTGAATATCCCCCTGACGACGGCCTGAAAGTGGGTTGGATCGACCGAGGTCGGTTGGTCGGTCGGTGATAGACGGACGACCGCGCTCTCGACCGGTGGTGGTGGTTCGAATGCCGTTGGTGGGATCACCTCGAGGAGCTCGACGGATGCATACCACCAAGCGGTGACGGTCAACCGGCCGTACTCGGAGGTTCCGGGGGCTGCCCCGAGGCGTTCTGCGAACTCACATTGCACCATCACCACCATCGGAACACCGGCTGGTAACAGGCGGAAGATGATCTCACTGGCTGGACCATAGGGGAGGTTAGCGACGACGGCATCGAACGACGGTAGATCAACGGTGATGGCATCCCCGCAGATCATCTGGAGGTGGCCAGCGTCGATATCGTCAGCAAACTCTCGTTCGAGGAAATCGGCGAGAAGCTCATCGAGCTCGACGGCGACCACGTGATCTGCGAGATGGAGCAGTCGGTCGGTGAGCGCACCGGTTCCGGCACCGATCTCGAGGACGGTATCGCCCGCTTCGATGGCCTCACCACCGTAGGCGGCGATCCGATCGAGGACACGGTCATCGATGAGGAAGTGCTGATCGCGGTTAGGATCGCCACGGACACCGGCTCGAGAGAGCAACCGATCTGGGTCTCGTCTGACGTCTGTCACGGTTAGCGACGGATCCACAACGCATCCTCACCGACGAAGAGATAGTACTTCATCTCCGATTCGGTCAGCTCCTCCATGACCCGTTCGAGGATGACGCTTCGAGGGTCGTGAAGGCCGTTCACTCTCGCCTCGAGATCTTCGAAGCTGTTGAACGGACCGCGTTTGCGTGCATCGAGGATCCCATCGCGGAGCTTATCACCGATACCGGGGAGGAGGTTGAGCTGGTGCAACCGCAACGAAACCGGTTGTGCGTTGGTGAAGAAATCGACGAAATGGGTCTCGTGCGCATCGACGATCTCCTCGATGACGTAATCGATCTCGCTTTTCGCCCCAGAAGAGAGGTCATCGTAGTCGATGAGGTCCCGGGAGATGGCCCCATCGATCGCCTTGAGCGGCTCGATATCGATCGTATCACCGATTGAGACGCCAGGTGGTCCCTCGAAGATGAGCTCATACAGCTGGAAATCGGCCGTTCCGACCGCATAACAGACCGGCTCACGCTGATAGCCTGGACGGTCATCATCTGCTCGGCCATGTGCGAGCACGTCTAAGACGATAGCCTGCGCGTGTTCCTCCTCACTCATGATTTCGATAGCTACGAACAGGAGTCCCTTAAAGAGTTGCCTGTAATCAGCGGTATTCAGCGATCAGTTCGAGGATCTCATCGAGCTCATCACCATCGAGCGAGAAACGCTCTTGGGCATAGATAGAGCGCAGCTCGGTGCGGTCGCGTGGCAGTGTATCAGCGAGTTTGAACGCGATCGGTGTCGAGACCTTCTCAAGTTCTTCAAGGCGCTCGACCAGTTCGCGGGCTTCCTCACCCTCGAGGACGGCAAGTCGGTTCACGTGTTCGATGGCACGAGCCAGCTCATAGCGCATCTCGCGCTCTTCATCCTCGGCATGTTCGGCCTCCACCCCGGCGAGCAGCTCCTTCGTCTCGCTGATGGTGAGGTACTCCTCGTCGATGATCTCCTTGAAGATCGTCATTCCTTGGGTTGGGCTTTGAGATGGGCTGGGCGCACCATCAGCGTCTTTTGCTTGCCACCATCGACGATCTGGACCTGAAAGGCCTTGCCCTGCTTTCCGACGACCGTCCCGGTGTGACCGTTGAAGCGGTGGTGAAACCGTCCCTCGCGCACGCTCGGGTCGAGTGCGAGATGAACGCGATCTCCCTCTTCATACTCGGTGATGGCTCGCTGCGGTGGCGAGAACCCTCGATCGCGCGGACGGTTCGCGAGCTTCTTTCGTGACCCACTGCTGGGTCCCTTCGAGTTCGGCATGGTTCTTGGGTGGCGTAACGGTGAAGCGACCTTAAAGGGATTGTTTCGAAAGGCATTCTATCCAGGCGAGGCATCATCATGATACCCGAATGCGCCCAGCCCACGTTCGCGAACGACCGATGGGCATGCGATACTATGCCTCCACCTCACCTGGTATCGGTGGTCGACTGAAGACGCACCCGACGGATTTTCGCGTCATCGAGGTCCCTGGCCTCGAGGTCGAACCCCTCGATGCCAATACCGGTGACTATGGATACCTCATCGTCGAGGCGATCACGACCGGCCGCGACACGCACGATATGATCGACACACTGGCCGGTGCCCTCGGCATCCATCCGGGGGCGGTCGCCGTCTCGGGGACCAAGGATGCGAATGCGGTGACGACCCAGTGGGTCTCGATCAGACACGGATCGGCTGACGAGTTACCTGCTATCGAGGATGTCGACCTCGAACCAGTCGGTCGATTGGGACGACAGCTCGAGTTCGGTGATCATGCGGCGAATCGCTTTGAGGTGACGGTTCACGCGCCGACCCATCCCGAGTGGCGTGATGCGATATCGACAGAACTCACAACCGAGGATGGCTCGATCGTCGTCCCGAACTTCTTCGGCCATCAGCGCTTTGGTGCCCGTCGTTCCATCACGCACGTGGTCGGACAACAGCTGGTCCATGGCGACATCGAGGGGGCGATCCGGACCTATCTGACCGCCTCGAGCCCACACGAACCAGCGAGAACCCGATTGGCCCGAACGGAGATCGAGGGGGCCCTCGACGTTGGCGACCTCGAACAGGCCATCGCTGTGACACCGGGGTATCTCACCTACGAACGACGGTTGCTCGGGGCGATGCGTAAGGGAGCGACTGTTGAGGATGTCCTCGATGCATTGCCGTGGTCGCTCGTTCGACTGTTCGTCCATGCGGTACAATCCCATGCGTTCAACGAGCTGGTGAGCGAGCGGATGCGACGAGGGATCTCGCTCACCGAACCACAGGTGGGCGATACCATCTGCTTCGTCGATGGTGAGGGACAGCTCGATACCGAGCGAGCACAGGGCGTGACCGAATCACGACTGCAAACCGCTCGTCGGCACGTCGCTCGTGGCCGTGCGGTCGTCGTCGCACCGTTGCTCGGGCCGGAGACCCCACCGTTTGAGGGACCCATCGGAGCGATGTACGATGCGGTCATCGCCGGTCTGGATCTCAGCCGAGACGGCCTCGATGCGGTGTCGGTGACCGATGTTTCAGCTCTCTGGCGTCCGATCGCGCTCATAACCGAGCTCGAGATCGACGAGTCAGGACCGACGTTCTCCTTCGAGCTGCCACCTGGTTCGTATGCGACGGTCATAATGCGCGAGTTCTGCAAGGTGGATCCTGTGGCGATGGCTTGAGCCACGACGGGTCGCAGGGTTTATCCGCCCCAGCGGGGTACGCCCGTGTATCATGAGCAAGAAAAAGGGCCGACGTGTCGGTAGCGCTGGTCGATTCGGTGCCCGATACGGGCGCGTCTCGAGAAAGCGTGTCGCCGATATCGAGCGGCTCATGCGACAAGATCACGTCTGTCCGTCCTGTGACGAACGGTCGATCACTCGGGATGGGACTGGCATCTGGGAGTGCACCAGCTGTGAGTATCGCTTTGCTGGCGGGACGTTCGTCCCACAGACGCCAGCTGGCATGGAAGCAACCCGTGCGGTTGAGACGGCGCTTGAAGAATCAGACCTCGACGTTGAACCCGAGCCATGAGCTACAAGTGTTCACGCTGTAAGCGTGATGTCCGTCTCGACGAGTACGGCGGGGTGCGTTGTCCGTACTGTGGACATCGCGTCTTGTTGAAAGAGCGCAGTCGCGATATCAAAGAGATCGAAGTCAACTGAACACGGCGGGGCGCAACCCGCCGCCTTTTTCACCACGCAGTGATGTCCATCGAGCATGCAAGGGAACCTTCCACCGGAGGCACAGGAGAAGCTCGAGGAGCTGCAAGAACTGCAAGGTTCGGCCCAACAGTTGGCAGTGCAGAAATCGACCGCCGAAGCACAACTCGCCGAGACCGAGGCGGCACTCGAGCATCTCGATGAGATCGATGATGATACCGATATGTACCAGGAGGTGGGCGAACTCCTCGTCGAGACCAACCACGGTGACGCGAGCGAGGATCTGACCGGTCGAAAGGAATCGCTCGAACGTCGAGTGCAGGCGCTCGAACGCCAGGAAGAGCGCATCCAAAAGCAGTTCGAATCACTCCAGACCGAGTTGCAACAGCTCCTCGGTGGAATGGGCGACCTGGCCGGCTGATGGAGCCCGAGGTCGATCCAGGTGAGGTGGCACAATCGGCAGCGATCGACACGATTCTTGCCGAATACGAACCGGAAGCGATCGACGATCTCGATGTGACAGCGACGTTCGTCAACGGTGAGTTGACCATCGATGTGTACCTGCTGGTCGACGGTGAAGATACGGCCGATATCGTCACAGAAGCGATCGAGGCGGGGGTCGCTGCGGTTGACGAACTCTTCGACGAGTGAGGGCTTGGTGAGATGACCGTCGACGTTGAACTTGTACCGGCTGACGATGAACTGCCATACCTGACCGAGCTGTTGACACGGAATGAGCTCCCGACAGGTGATGTCGAGGGAAAGCTCGGGTACTTTTACGTGGCCGTGGCTGCCGACGAGCGCATCGGTATCGGTGGGATCGAACCTTGCGGTGAGATTGGCTTGCTGCGGTCGGTCGTCATCGAGACACCGTATCGCGGAAAGGGGTACGGATCGATGCTCTGTGACGAACTGGAGGCGACTGCGGCGGCTCAAGGCCTTCGGGCATTGTATCTACTGACCACGACCGCCGACGCGTTCTTCGACGCTCGCGGGTACGAATCGATCGATCGAGCATCTGCACCGACCTCGATTCAGCAGACCGAGGAGTTCAGCGACTACTGTCCGGGCTCAGCCACCTGCATGAGCAAACGCCTCGATTGAGGGTAGATCCGGTTATCGGAATCGTTCGAGGAAGGCCTCGACCGCCTCGTAGTGGGCATCTGGTGTATCGAGGAAGGCCGCATGGCTGGCACCCTCGAGGAGGACGAATTCAGCAGCAGGGATCCGCTCAGCGATATCGCGTGAGATGGCCGGGCCGATCTCGTCGTACTCGCCGACGATGACGAGGGTCGGACAGTCGATGTCTCCGAGCCGATCTTTCGTGCTCCAGTCCTTGAGCCGAGCGTGGTCGGCGAGGGTGAACTCACTCGACCCCCACATGATCCCGTATGCGTCCATGTTCGTCTCCGCCTTCTCCCACCAGATCGGTTTATCCACGCGGAGCAATCGTTCGTCGTAGACCTTCTCGGTCAGGTCCTGATACGCCTCATCGTCGTACGCCTGTTCGGCCTCGAGTTCGAGGACCCGTTCGAGCTCGTCGTCGGAGAGCACCTCGGCTCTGGCCGCTCGCATGGCCTCGATGGCCTCGGTGGTATCGTGCAACGTGCACTGGAGGATGAGACCGTCGACGCGGTCTGGATACGCCAGGGCGTATTCCTGCGCGAGCATGCCACCCCAGGAGCTACCATAGACGATGAGTGAGTCAATCCCGATGTCGGCTCTGACCGCCTCGACCTCCTCGCGGAAGTGCTCGACGGTGTAGCGATCGAAGTCACCCGCAGATGGACCATCGGAGTGGCCCGAACCCAACTGATCGTAGAGGAAGACCCGAAGATCGTCATCCCCATGTCTGCCAAGGGGGGTGAGGTGACTGGAGGTGCTACCGGGTCCACCATGGAGCACGAGCATGGTGGTCTCACCCTCACCGAACTCTCGGAAGTAAAGGTCGTACCCGTCCAGTTCGAAGTAGCCCTCTCGATGGGGCACGTCGAGGTAGTCATAGCGCATGCACGGCTCAAGTCAGCTCGCGTACATTAATTATTTGGATGCCAGTCAGCCCGACTGGTCTGCCCAGGTATCATGGTGGCTGGTGATACCGAGGTTGACCCTGGCATCATCACTGGAGCCGTCGAGGTCGGTATCGATGGCATAGAGTCGGTGCCCGTCCGTCCCGAGATATGCGATACCGTCGATGACGATCGGATCGGTGGTGGCCGATCCCCTGGTCTCCGCTGGCTCATCCCAGATCGGATCGCCCGAATCCAGTTCAATGGCATAAAGGCCGTGAGATCCGCCAAGGAGTACCTGGTCGTCGACGACCGTGGGTGCACCGCGGAAGCTCGTGCCCCCACCTGGCCGGTACGGATCGTCCCAGCGGAAGGATCCATCGTCTGCATCGATGGCAAAGAGGGCACGTTCGGTGGCCGCATACACCACGCCATCAGCTGCAGTTAATCCGCCGACGAAGGGTGCCTTCGCCTCTGGCCAATCGATCGTGTCGAACGGCTCATCCCAGGCGGGATCACCTGTCTCGAGGTCGATCGCCAGGAGGGTCCCTTCAACGGTCCCAACATAGATGGTTCCACCCTCGATGATGAGGGCTCCATCAGCGATGTGTGACTTGAGCACGAGCGGATCTCCCCAGCGATGGTCACCTGGTTGGGTATCGAGGGTATCGATCGTCCGGTCGACAGCGGTCACGACCGTCTCGTCGTCGATCACCGGAGGTGCCGCCGGGATGCGAGGGATCGACCGTGGAAACGGTGGTTCCGCCTCACCGGTATCGGTATCGATACCGTGGAACTCGTACTCGTCATCGAGGGCGTAGACGGTCCCATCGGCGACCGTCGGCGCCTGCTTGATCATCGCCGTCTCGTAGGGCGCCTCCCAGGTTGGTTCGCCGGTGTCGGCATCGAGGGCGTGGACATGGCGGGTGAACGCCATACTGCCGTAGTAGAGGGACCCATCCACAACGGAGACGGCCGAGCGGAGGTGCCCTGGGGCATCATCCGTGCCGATCTCGTATGGTTCGTCCCAGACCTCGGCTCCATCTTCGGCATCGAGGGCGAAGATGTCCCCAGCCTGTGTGCCGGTGTAGACGGTGCCATCGACCACGACCGGATCGGAGAAGACGGCTCGTTCGGTCTCGTATGACCAGTAGATTCGATCTGAATCACCGATACAGCCAGCGAGCAGGCCACCACCGACGACACACGCGGTGGTGAGGAACTGACGACGTCGCATGGGGTTGCTTACTCGTCGATCCCCCAAAAGGGCTTGATAAGGTCAAACGCGAGTTGTTGTGAACCAGTCACATGACGGTGACCAACAGAACCGGCCGATGGTCACTCACACCGGCTGGCGAAGCCCTCGAGGACGACCTCACCCTCGGCGGTGTGTGCCACCTCAGGGTGCCACTGAACGCCGTAGAAGTCACGATCGGTATCGCTCATGGCCTCGATCTCACAGACGTCGGATCTGGCGGTGATGGCGAACCCCTCGGGGACGCGTTTGACCTCGTCGGCATGACTCGCCCACACCTGCGTCTCGGGATAGAGCGGGCCGAAGACGGGATCATCTGCATCGAGGATCTCGACATCGACATCGGCATAGCCGCCGTAATCACCAGGGCCGACCGTTCCACCGAGTTCGGAAGCCATCGCCTGCATCCCAAGGCAAATGCCGAGTACGGGGATCTCGAGGTCGAGGTAGTCACCGGCTCGCCCGATCTCGCCGATATCGGGACCCCCTGAGAGGACCAGGCCATCGGCCTCGATCGCAGCAGGTGGGGTCTCATTTGAGATGAGATCGCTCTCGTACCCGAGGTCACGGAACGCCCGTCGCTCGAGATGGGTGAACTGGCCGTGGAGATCGACCACGTCGATACGGACCATCTGGTCATCGATTGGCGAGAACGGGGCAAAAACATCCCGAAAGGAGCCGATGAGGGCCTTTCTTGAGGTATCGGCTGGAAACGTCGCGACGACAGCGGTCATGGACTACTACGAGCTCATCAATCGACGCCGGATGGTACGGAACTTCACCGACGAGTCAATCGAAGCCGACGTGATCGTTCGGATCGTCACAGCCGGATTGCAGGGTCCATCGGCTGGCTTCTCGCAGGGGTTCGAGTTCCTCGTATTGAGCGAAGCTGACGAACGTGAGGCATTCTGGGACTGCAATGAACATAATCCACAGGCAGAATCGATCCGAACCGCTCCGTTGGTGGTCGTCCCGTTCGCCTGCAAGGATGCCTATCTCGACCGGTATGCTGAACCAGATAAAGGCTGGACTGACCGGGATGAGGCACGCTGGCCGGTGCCGTATTGGTACATCGACACCGGCATGGCTGCCATGCACATCCTGCTCGCGGCGGTGGTCGAGGATCTCGGCGCGCTGTTTTTCGGGATCCCCTCTGAGGATTGGCCGGTGCTCAGATCGACGTTTGCGGTGCCAGATGAATACGATCCAATCGGTGCGATCGCGATCGGGCATCCGGCCGAAACGCGTGTACCCTCCTCGGCAACCTCAAGAGATCGCCGTTCGACCGACGCGGTCATCCACCGTGGCACATGGCAGAGTGCATGAACATACCTGCCAACCATCACAGCTTTGGTGTCAGCCCTGTCACCGACAGGCATGGGTGACAGCGTCCGCGAGGTGTTGACGCACGATTCGGGAAAGACCGCCATCTCGACACTTATCGGTTACACCGTGATCCTCGCGGTGATGACCGCAGTCCTCTTCGGTGGAGCATTGCTCTTTTTCAGCTTCTTCGGCTGAGGGTCACGGTAATCGTGGGAAGCTCGCCGAGTGCCACTGTCGAGCGATGGCATCTCGCTTGATAAGGATGAATCCGAGGAAGATGGTGAGAAAGCCGAGCAGGGTCCAGAGGGTGACGGTCTCATCGAGAAGGAACCAGCCCAATGAGGTCGCGAAGATAGGGACGGCATAGGAGACGAGGTTGATCTGGATGGCACCGAGGCGTTTGAGTAGATCGAAGTAGATGAGGTAGCCGACCGCACTCGCGAACACCCCGAGATAGACGACAGCGATGATGGCAGTCGACGTGATAGTCGCCTGTGCGAAGGTCTCACCTGGCAAGGCGAAGCTGATGAGGTGGAGAAAGATCGCCCCGAGGATGCACGACCAGGCGACGAGGCCCTCCGTCGAGAGGGTGGCATCCAGCCATTGGGTCATAACGCTGCCGAGGGCACCCGAGGCGGCGGCCAACAAGACGAGGAATGAAGCGATGCCGGCATCGCTGAGGAGATTAGACGGGCTCGGCGCAGCGACGAAGGCGACCCCGAGGAACCCGAGCAACAACCCGAAGGTACCGACGAGGGTGAGGCGTTCGGTGGGGATGAACACCCTGGCGAAGACGGTCGAGAGGATGGGGATGGTGGCGATGATGATCGCGGCAGCCCCGCTGCTCACCTCCTGTTGACCGATGAACAACAGGGAGTTGTACGCGGTAATGATGAGGACCGAGCCAACGGCGATGAGCGCCCAGTCGGCTCGTACCTCTGGCCACCAGTGGTGACCTCGGACGATGACATAGCCGAGCATGATGATCCCGGCGATATCGTAGCGGATACCGGCGAAGAGGACCGGGGGTAGATCAGCGAGACCGGCGCTGATGGCGACGAAGGCCGTCCCCCAGACGAAGGATAAAAAGAGGAAGAGGCCGGCCTGTCGCAACGCGTCCATACCGGGAGGGAGTCTTGGCCCGGTGAAAAGGTGACGACACCTCGGCGGTGGATGCTACCATGTCACATTCGGCATGGTCGGATGGCTCACGCACGTACGGCTTGTTCGATGAGTGCTCTGATGGCCTGGTCGGTCAGATCGTCCTTGTGGGTGAGCTTGATGTGGCGCATCTGCGTGCCGGTCCCTTCGAGTAGCCCCGCTGGGTCGGCAAGTTCTGAGCCGTGGAAGAACCCGAGATTGACGTGTTCATCGAAGGTTGCAAGATAGATACGATCGGTCCCTTGTACGACGAAAACGAGATTGTGCCACTTGATGCGTTCCTCGACGGTTGGGGCGGTGTCACCGATCATCGATCTGGCACGATCGAGGATCTCACGGTGTCGAGCGGGTGCGTCCTCGAGGTATGCCTCGATATCGTCGGTCATGGTTCGTACTGTGGACGGAACGGGATAAATCGTCGATACTGGAACGAACGGATCGAATTCGAGCTATGCGAAGGTCTTCGAGACCTCGTCGTCCTCGTCCTCGGTGAGCACCTTCTCGATGGCCCGATCGAGGTCATCGAGGGTGACCGAGGAGCGCTCTTCACGGATGGCGTACATGCCGGCCTCGGTGCAGATGGCAGCGATCTCGGCCCCGCTGGCACCCGGCGTCTTGGCGGCGAGTTCGTCGTAATCGACGGCCTCTGCGAGGTTCATCCCGCGGGTATGAATCGCGAAGATGGCACGACGGCCATCCTCATCTGGTTTTGGCACCTCGATGAGCCGGTCGAAGCGGCCGGGTCTGAGGATGGCGCGATCTAACATATCGAACCGGTTGGTGGCCGCCATGATGCGGATGTCACCTCGGGACTCAAAGCCGTCCATCTCAGAGAGCAGCTGCATCATCGTGCGTTGGACCTCGGCGTCACCGGAGGTCTTCGACTCGGTGCGCTTTGAGGCGATGGCGTCGATCTCATCGATGAAGATGACGGATGGTTCGTGGTCCTTGGCGACCGTGAACAGATCGCGCACCAGCTTGGCTCCCTCACCGATGAACTTGTGGACGAGTTCGCTGCCGGCCATCTTGATGAAGGTGGCGTCGGTCTGGTTGGCGACCGCCTTGGCCATCATCGTCTTGCCGGTCCCTGGTGGACCATGTAACAAGACGCCAGATGGTGGTGAGATACCGACCTCGGTGAAGAGCTCTGGTTGACGCATCGGCAGCTCGACGGTCTCCCTGATCTCCTCGAGTTGTTTCTCAAGTCCACCGATATCAGCATAGGTGACGTCGGGGCTCTCCTCGACTTGCATCACCCGGGCACGGACATCGGTCTCGTTGTCGAGGATCTTGACGATCGATAGCGAGTTGTTGACCGCGACGCGGTCTTTCGGCTGGAGTTGATCATAGAGCTCGTCGTGGACGCTCGTGACGGCCTCCTGGTTGTTACCGTGTTGTTTGATGACGACCCCATCATCACCGACCTCCTGGACCGTCGCGACGAACAACGGAGCCTGCTTGAGTTTATCGTTCTCGTGGGCGAGTCGCTCGAGCTTCTGTTGATACTTGTTGTTCTCGGCGTTGGCGTCGAGCAGCTTGTCACGCATTTCCTCGTTCTCAGATTGGAGGCGGTCGAGGCGGGCACGCATCCCCTCGAGTTTGTCCTGGATCGTCGCCTCATCATCGAACGGATGGTCGACGTCCTCCACCGTATCGCTCATGTGGCCGCCCCTATGCTGGTTGCCGATAAAGGGCTTTTGCCCGGTGGCATACGGCCGTCCGACACTGGGTTATAGTTAGGATTGTGCTTCGGTCATCCTGACGTGTCAGGGATACTTTCAGGACGCTGACTCACAACCATAAAGCGCCGGGGGCCGAATGGATGGATAATGCTCCGGGTGATCCATACCGCGGACACCCACATCGGCTACCGACAGTACCACAGCGATGCGCGTCGGCATGACTTCCTGCACGCGTTCGAGCAGGTGATCGACGATGCCATCGAGGCAGATGTTGCGGCCGTTGTCCATGCGGGTGACCTCTTCCACGATAAGCGACCGGATCTTCGCGATCTCCAGGGGACGATCGCCGCATTGGCTCGGTTGCGTCTCGCACAGATCCCCTTCCTCGGTATCGTCGGAAATCACGAGCGAAAACGCGATGCACAGTGGCTGGATCTCTTCGCCGATCTCGATCTGGCGGTCCGACTTGGCCCAAAAGCGACGGTCATCGATGAGGTCGCCTTCTACGGCCTCGATTACCTCACCCCGGCCACACGCGATCAGGGCCTGGACCTCGAGATAGCCGAGGACGCATCGGTATCGGTGCTCGTCGGTCACGGCATCATCGAGGGCCTTCCCTACGGTGATTGGGATCTCGATGCACTGCTCGATGGATTGGCTGTCGAGATGGATGTCGTCTTGCTCGGAGATTACCACGAACACGAACTCGAGCACCGCGATGGAACCCTCATCACCTACTCCGGCTCGACCGAGCGCGCGAGTGCAGACGAGCGTGCCCCCCGCGGGTACAACCTCATGACCGTCGAGGAGGGTGCAGTAGCCGTCACCCATCGCACCCTCCCTGGGACCCGAGCGTTCGAGTACGTGGATGTTCACCTCGGAGAGGATGAGGGCGAGGCTCGCGTCCTCGACAGCCTCGACGAGGTCGACCTCGAGGATGCGGTCGTCATCGTGACCATCGAAGGCGCCGGTGAATCGGTCTCACCAGCGACGGTCGAGGCACATGCCAGAGATCGAGGTGCGCTGGTCGCCAGGGTACGTGATCGACGTGATGGTACGGGTGAGACAGATGAGGCTGGCCTGTCTGTCTCCTTCGCCGATCCAGACCGGGCGGTTCGTGCGGCGATGGTCGAGACCGAGCTGAGCGAGGCGGCACACCAGCTCGATGAGCTGATCCGCGATCGGGCGATCCCAGACAGTCGCGTCCGTGAACGAGCTCGGGTGTCCATCGAGTCGTTGCTCGAGGAAGACCCTGAGGCGATCTCGCGTGCGGCAACGGTCGAGGAACCGACTGACACCGTAGAGGCTGATGAGTCGGTGGAGGAGGCAGCTGAGCGCACCGAGTCTGATGAGCCGACAACAGCGACTGACGAATCTGATGATCAGTCCATCGAGGAGGAGGAGGTTATCACTGAATCGACGGGTGAAGCCGATACCACAGAGGGTGCGTCGGAAGATACCGATGAGCGAGAGGAGCTCCTCACCGCATCCGACGGACAGGCATCAATGGAGGACTATCTGTGAGGCTGACGGGCATCGAACTCGCACACTACCGGTGTTTCGATGCGGTGGAACTCTCACTCGAACCGGGGGTGACGGTCATCCACGGGGCGAACGGTGCGGGGAAGACGACACTGCTCGAATCGGTGCTCTTTGGCTTGTACGGTTCATCAGCGCTCGCCGATGCAACCTTAGCCGATGTCGTAACCCGCGGTGAGGAGGAGGCACTGGTGGCACTCTCGTTCGTCCATGAAGGGGAGGAGTACCACCTCGAGCGCGAGCTATCCGTGACCGGCGAACGAGCGACAACGCGTCGATGTGAACTACACGAGCCAGACGGAGAGATGTACGAAGGGGCGAAGGACGTCGGCGAGCGTATCACCGAGTTGCTTCGGATGGATGGTGAGGCGTTCGTCAACAGTGCGTACGTCAAGCAAGGGGAGATCAACAAGCTGCTCCATGCAACCCCCGCCGAGCGCCAATCGATGATCGATGAGCTGTTGCAACTTGGTCGCTTGGAAGCCTATCGCGATCGGTCGGATGAGGCACGACTCGCGGTTCGTTCGCTCGTCAGATCTCGTGGTGACGTCATCGATGAGCTCGAGACCCAACGCGAACAGCTCGCCGAGGATGATCCATACGACCGTCTCAACGAGCTCGAGACGTCGCTTGAGGAGGCGATTGCCCTCGTCGACGAGCTACAGACACGACGAGATGAGCTGGTGAGTGAACGAGATGCCCTGATCGAAGCCCGTGAGACCCTCGAGGAACGGCTCGATCAACGAGATACCCTAGAGACACAGCGTGAGGAGCTCGAAACGGCGCTGACCGAGCTCACCGAACGGCGAGAGACGATCCGAGACGATATCGTTGACACGCGTGAGCGCCGACGTGCGATCGTTGATACCCTCGAGGAACGGCTCACCAAGGTCGGCCTTGCAGACAGCGAGGCGGTGACCGACCGACAGGAGGAACTCGAAGGAACGATCGCCGAGATCGAATCGACGATCGAGGATCACCGTGAGACGGTCGAGGAGACACGCGAACGGGCCGCATCAGTCCGTGAGCGCCAAGAGGCGATCACCGAACGACTCGAGGATGACCAGGCCACACATGCGTCACTCGAGCAACAACTCGAGGAGGATATCGCCGCACTCGAAGATCGAACCACAGAGATCGAATCGCTCGATACACAGCTCGAAGAACGGATCGAGGACCTCGATGTCTCCGATCCAACCGAGTCGGCCTTGGCCTCGGCGTTAGCAGCTGTCACCGATACACTCGAGGTCGAGGGAGCACAGCTGCGAGCGCATCGTGATGAACGGGCGGTCGTCTCAGAGCATATCGATCAGGCGAACGAGCTCGCAAAGGACGATCGCTGTCCGACGTGTGGCCAGCCGGTGGATGAGTCACCGCATCTCGAACAGCTCGAGGAGGACCGTGAGCACCTGGCTTCACTCGAATCGGATATCGACGACAAGGAAACGACGATCGAGCAACTCGAGATCGAACGTGACGATATCGAGACGGCGATCGGCTTGCTCGAGCGTCGCGAATCACGCCTGGAGCTGCTCGATGAGCGAGAGCGTGTCATCGACGAACGACGCGATCGGATCGAAGCCCTAGCAGATTCGATCGAATCGGCTAAGGAGGAGCTCGAGGGACTCGCCAAGGCGGAGACGGCGACCGAAGCAACGATCGAATCGGCTCGGAAGGCCATCGCTGAGTCGAACGAGCGACTTCAAGATCGACGTGGCCAGCTCGAAGCGCTCGAGTCGATCGAGACCGCACAAAGCGACCTCGAGGAGCTCGAATCAGCGCTTGACCGACTGGGTGAGCGTCGAGAACACCTCGATGAGCTCGAGACAGAGCGCCACAACCAACTGGCCGATATCGAAGAACGCCTCGAAGAGGTCGAGACAGCCCTTGCTGAGCATCCGACCGACGAACTCGAGACCACGCTCGAATCGATCGCTGAAGCACTCGAGGCGACCGAGGCACAGTTGCAATCCGCCCAGACCAAGCGAGATGAACTGACCGAGACGATCGGGAGTGTCCGAACGGACATCGAACGCCTCGAGGAGATTGATGCACGCCTATCGGATGCAAAGGAGCGACAGGCTGAGCTGATCGGGCTGCGTGATGAGGCGGTGGAACTGGGCCAGCTGTATGAATCGGTCAGGACCGAGCTGCGCGAACGCAATGTCCGAACGCTCGAGCGACTGTTGAATGAGACGTTCGAGCTGCTCTATCGCAACGAGGCATACGAACGGATCGACCTCGATGTGGACTATGAGTTAGCGGTACAGAGCAAGGATGGGACAGCGCTCGATCCTGCCCAGCTCTCTGGAGGCGAGAGAGCCATCTTCAACCTCAGCCTACGGTGTGCCATCTACCGGCTGTTAGCAGAGGGAGTCGAGGGTGCTGCACCGATGCCACCGCTGATGCTCGATGAACCGACGGTCTTCCTCGATCAGGGGCATGTCGGCCGGTTGATCAGGTTGCTTGAGACGATGCGCAGTTTCGGTGTCGAGCAGACGCTGGTGGTGAGCCATCACGAGGCACTGTTGGATGCTGCAGAGCACCGCATCGCCGTCGAGAAGGATCCGACGTTGAACCGGTCGGCGGTGAGTTCGATCGCTGCGATACATCCCATGAGGTAGATCGATGGTATCTGAGTTCACCAGAGCGAATCGGACACGACTCAACGTCTTCCCGAAGGGGGATATCTACCGATTTCGGATGTACTTCGACGAACCTGGGTTGTTCGCCTCGTTGCAACCATATTACAACAAACAAGAGTACCGGTTCGAGGTGCCCGGAGATCGCTTTGAGAACGTAGCCGATCTGCTACGATCGTACGGATATAATCCAGTAGTTGTCGAGGATGTCGAACCGTTCGTCGTCGCCTTCAAGCGGTTTCGCGATCATCCACGGGTACTGTTCAAGAACGCCATCGATGAACGACGGACCGGTCGGTACACGTTGTTCTTGCTGCGCGATCAGGAGTCGGTTCGTAAGGCGGTCGAGAAGGGGGCGCGTCAAGTGCGTGATCTCGAGGGGGTCTCCTGGCCGGCTCGAAAAGGGGATTAGAACTCCTCTTGCTCGGTGACGGTGATTCGTTCTCCAGCTGCATCGGGGTCGAGCGTCCGCCCAGTGAAGGGTGATAGTACGTAGATACGCCGTGCCGCCGGTGTGTCGTTGAGGGTCACCGCGAGAAACGGAACGAGGATGGCTCCACCAAAGGCGACCGCGTAACCGGTGGTCTCGATGATGGAGAGGAAGCCGATGGTGTAGGTACCGGCGAGTTCGATGTGACCCTCGATCGAGACGAGCCACTGCAGTGCTCGCAAGAAGAGGAGCAGCGGGAAGATGAGGATCCCAAGGAGGATGATCGAACCGGCGTGGGGCCGGGCTGAGAGATCCTCAACGTTCCACCAGACGACGAGACCACCGAGGGAGGCACCGATGGCCATGGTGGTGAACTCACCGGAGCCAAGCAGATAGCCACCGACAGCGATCAACAACGAGAGGAGGAAGACGGGGGTGATCGAATCACGAGAGAGACGTACTCCGATGTAGACAAGTCCCACGCCGAGGAGGGCACCGGTGATGACATCACCGACGTAGTGGACACCGATGGCGACCCGAGAGAAGCACACGAGAACGATGATCGTACCAGCGATGAGATAGCGTTGCCAGCGCTCACCACTCTTCATGACGACCGCGAGTGAGCCGTAGATGGCCGCGGCACCCATCGCATGCGCGCTTGGGGTGGCGAAGCCGCCGTAGTCCTGTGGGCCATACGGGAGCGGGGGATCCGCGATCATGACCGGTCGGGTCACCTCGAAGATCCCCTTGAGCCCGGCGACGAG
>SKSH01000154.1 GCA_007118075.1 Halobacteriales archaeon | reverse complement strand
AGTGACATCGAGAGATATCCCGGATGCGGGGCGATCAAACAGGCGTCTTGCTTTGCGAGAATGTCCATCGTCGTCTCGAGGTCGAGGAAATCCGGTACCGGATACTCGAGATCAAGTGCGAGTACGTGCCTGCGGTCGGTCATGCCACCGGTGAACACCTCACGTGCCGGGACCACCAGAAGCTCCTCATCACTGTATCGCCTGGCCTGTTCGACGATGCTAGGCCACGGGGTGTAATGTGGCGCGTAGACGATGGCATCGACCCCATTGGCGATCGCCGACGCCTTGACCCGGTCGTCAAGTACCTTCACGTGAGGATCGATCCTGCAGCCAGCCATGTCGCCGAGAGTACGATCCATCACCACTTGAGCCTACCAGTTCTCCGATCTGTGAGTTGGTTGGTACGAAGCCATATTCCACGCCCTCCAACAGATAACCGGCATAGATTACCCGGTATCCTTTTGGTTCATTGCTTCGACAGCTGTGTCATGGGGCTGACATCGGGGGCATCAACCCGAGAGTACTATGCACGAACCTCTGCCCTCGTGGTCATCTTCACCGTCATCCTGACCACGAGCTTCGTCGGCATCATGTCGCTCATCACCGGTGACGCGACGGACACGGCGAGACGGATTCCGTGGTATGTCTTCTTCACCGCGGTGGTCTTCGTCGGGATCATCCTCGTGATGGAGGCGGCCAATAGCGAGGGTCGACTGGTGATCCGTGCCGCGGTCACCTCCGCCCTTCTTGGGTTCCTGCTCATCATCCTTGCTGGTGAAGGGATCATCTACGCGATCACCCATCCAGATGAGGTGTTCAACTCGAGACTGTTGCTGTACTTCCTTTCAGCTGCCGTGATCGCCACCGGACTTGGTTACTGGGCATTGCGACACTGGCGAGAGTTCACCAAGAGCCCGAGGATCTGACGTCCGACGCTCGTCTTTCGTCCGACCGACACCGCCAAGACCGCGATCATCGCCCACCCCAAGGGCCTTAAGGATTGGCGTCCATATCAACTACCGAACATATGTCCACGGTCCCTGAGTCTATCTCGATCACTGAACATGGTCTTGAACTACCGGTTGCAGAGGTGATGACCGGCCGTGGGTTCATCACTGGGAAATCGGGGAGCGGGAAGAGCAATTCAGCGAGTGTCATCGCAGAGGGACTCCTCGAACATGGGCTCCCAATGATGATCATCGACACCGACGGGGAGTACTTCGGCCTCCAAGAGCGGTACAAGATCCTTCATGCCACGGTCGATGAGACGGGGGATCTCGAGGTTGGACCGGACGATGCCGAACGACTGGCCGGACTCGCCTTAGACGGAAACGTACCGATCGTGCTCGATATCTCCGGCTACATGGATCTCGCTGATGGGAAGATCCTCGTCCATCGGGTACTCCGAGAGATATTCCGGATGGAGGACGCCAGACGGAAACCGTTTCTCGTGATCGTCGAGGAGGTCCATGAGTATCTGCCTGAACGTGGCGGTCATGGGGAACTCGGTGAGCTCCTCATCCAGATCGCCAAGCGAGGCCGTAAACGAGGACTTGGGTTGTGTGGTATCTCACAGCGACCGGCTGCTGTCTCGAAGGAGTTCATCACCCAATGTGACTGGCTCATCTGGCATCGGCTCACCTGGGAGAACGATATCCAGGTCGTCCGCCGTCTGCTCGGTACCGATGCAGCCGACGAGATACAGGAGCTCAAGGACGGTGAGGCCTTCTTGATGACCGACTGGGCCGATGAGATCCAACGTATCAGATTCCGACGAAAACGGACACATGATGCGGGGGCAACGCCGGATATCGCCGAGGTCACTGGTGGCCCAGACGGCAACCTCGAGCCCGCAGTCCTGGAGGCATTGAACATCGAGGGTAAGTCAGCTTCATCAGAAGATTCAGAAGAGGACTCGGTCGATCCACGTGATGAAAAGATCCTGGCGATGCAACAACGGATCGAGGAACTGGAGGCCGAACTCGAGCGATCTCGGAACGCGGAATCCTCACAAAAGATCGAGGAGCCGCAGATGGCTGAGGCGGAGGGTGGTTTTCTCATCACCGGGATCGCCGAGTTGACATCCTTCGTCGGCCACACCATCCAGGTCGTGACCCAGCGGATGCTCTCAGCTGGGCGCTCGCTCTCACGAGAGTTGAAACGCCAGCCCTGATACCACCGCTCAATCAGTCTCAGCGCTCGTCGCTATCGAGGACCCGAATCTGATCTCCGCGGACCGTGACCGGGATCGGAACAGTCGCCTCGTATAGCTCGACGGTCACCTGATCTTTCGATTCGTCGATCCGCTGTACCTGTGCCTTCTCACCTTTGAACGGACCAGCGATTAGCTCGACGATATCGCCCTCGGTGATCCCCTCGACATCTGGTGTCGGTGAGAGGAAATGCTCGACCTCGGCGATATCCGATTCACCGGGAACGACGCTTCTCGCGTGGGGAATCTCGTTGAGTACCCGCTCGATCGGGGCCATGTCATCGGATTCGACCATCACGTAACTGGTGAGTGAATCTGGAGCGAGAGCGGCATGGATTTTCGGCTCCTCGCGGTTCATGATCATGTCGGCGACGGTCCGTTCCTGACTGGCGGTCGTCTTCACAGCGTAGATGGGCATGCGTTGATCACCTACCCGCCACCTGGGAGGACGTCCATGACGAGGAAGATCAGGAAGCCGATCGCCCCGACGATGAGGATACCGATACCGGCTATCTTCGCCACCTGCAGGAACTCCTCCCGACTCGGCGTTGAGGCCATCTTCAGGACGCGGACGTACGAGGTGACATCACGCGGAACTTTCATTGACGGACCTAGATTGCTGAGAACCTATTACGTTGTTGCTCCGGCGCTCACCGAACCAGATCGACGCCACGGTCGTCGCGACGGGTCTCTTGGCCGGTATCGCCGGCTCCGAAGATCTGTGGCGACTCAACCCCGGTCACGACGATCATCGTCCGCATGGTTCCCTCGAGTTCTTCATTGACCGAGGTACCCCAAATGATACGAGCGTCATCATCGATCCGGTGATAGATCTCCTCTACGACACCTTCGGCCTCGTCGATCGTCATGTCGCTACCACCAGTGACGTTGACGAGCGCTGCATTCGCCCCCGTGATGTCGACATCAAGAAGCGGTGATCGGAGAGCTGCAACGACCGATTCCTCTGCCTTCCGCTCTGACTTGCTCTCACCGAGGCCGATCATCGCAACCCCGCCACCCTCCATGACGGTCCTGACATCGGCGAAATCGAGATTGACCAATCCCGGTTTGGTGATCAACTCGGTGATCCCCTTGACACTGCGCATCAGGACCTCGTCGGCGACCTGGAACGCCTGCTTGACCGGGAGTTCACCCACGGCATCGAGCAATCGATCGTTGGGAACGACGATGGCGGTATCCGCTGCTTGACGGAGCCGTTCGAGCCCGGCCTCGGCATTCGTCCGTCGGATCTCTCCCTCAGCAGTGAACGGTGTTGTCACAACGGCGATGGTCAGTGCACCAGCCTCCTTGGCAGCCTGTGCGACGACCGGTGCCGAACCGGTTCCAGTCCCACCACCGAGGCCGGCAGCGACGAACACCATATCGGCGCCATCGATGGCACGGAGGATGTCCTCCTGACTCTCGATCGCCGCTTCCTCGCCGACCTGGGGGACCGAGCCGGCACCTCGCCCACCAGTGGCCTGTTCGCCGATGAGGAGCTTGCGGTCGGCCTCGATCTCGAGCAGGTGTTGTGCATCGGTGTTGGTGGCGATCAATTCAGCACCATGGATACCAGCTCGATACATCCGGTCGATGGTATTGCTCCCTGCACCGCCACAACCGACGACAGTGATATTCGTCTCAAGATCGGCGACCATGTCCCGGAGCTCGTCATCCGATACCTCGCTGGATTCAGCCTGTCCCTGATGATCGTACTGGCTGAATCCGACCTCGCTCCCGTCCCCCGCTTCGGCCTCGTTAATGGCCTCTTCCACAATTGAATCCATCTCGGATGGACTTAAGCTCGGAGTCGTAATGAGGTTTCGTCAGACAGGTGTCATACGTGCGGCGGCAGCTCGTATGTCACGGTACGTTCAGTCGTCACATCAGCTGGATCAATCAGCTGGCCTTCGAACTCGATTGATTCTCCAGCAGCTAGCCGGCCGAACAGTGGTCCCTCTGGGATACCGATCGCGTTTGCGGCAGCTCGATCGAACACGTTCCGACGGAGGACGATTCGGTCAGTGGTTCGTTCGACCTCGTCGTACTTCTCGGCGAGCACCTCATCCAGGGTAGATAGCATCGTCTCGAGCGATGTGTCAGCAGGGATCGCGAGCTCCCCAGTCGGTGTCGATCCCTCAGCATGGAGGGTATACGCGACACTCACTTGCTCTATCGCCGCAACAGTTCGTTCGCTATCGATCACGGTGCATTCGGCAAGTAGCGAAGGGGATAGCTCGATGATACGGTACTCAGTTGGATCATCGACGGTCGCCGCACCGATGACGAGACCGGCATCGACTGGAGACAGATCGGCCGAGAGGGCATCGACCACCTCGATCGACAGTTGCGAGGTCGCACGCAGCCACCGCTCACCAACCACCCGAAACCCGAGGGTCGAGACCGCAGCATCGAGGGCGGGGTAATCTCCCTCGATGAGGCAGTACTCGGCTCGACTCGCCTCAAAGAGCCCCCTAAGGACCGGCGCGAGCGCAGGAGTAGTGAGCTCCTCAAGCCCCCAATCTGGGGCGATATGGCCCACATCCCAGCTGGTATCCCTGATGATTCGTTCGAAGCGAGGTGCGTAGTGTCCACCGCCGAGGCCGACCAGCTGTCTCGAACCGTACGCTGGGACCGATCGAATCGACCAGAGTGCGGTGGCGACTGCAGACGCTGCCGCTCGGTCGCCCCATTGCGGCTCGGCACTCCCTACCTCGACGAACAGGATTGGTGTCGTCGTTTCGGTCGGCCCGTGGTGTGTGCATTCGATCCCGACCTCGTATCCCGCTGGTACCTCCTCGCTGATGGCATCGAGGTAGGCTGTCAGCACTCGCGGGCATGCTGGTGGGACCATCCTCGGGGTACCACCGTAATCTGCACGATCGATGTTACCTGGGAAGTGAGCGGTCAACAATGGACCAGTATCGCCAGCGTGTCTCGAAACCACCGCGATCCATGCTGGGCTCGACGTATACCGATCGTCGACCGATTCGAGGTCGATGTGGAGCTCGTCGACGACAACCAGCTCGGCATCATCGAGCTGGTACCGATCCACCAGTGGACCACTCGGTCGCTCTCCTGTCGCGACACAGAGCAGTTCGCGGGCAATGGTCATCGAGGCGGAATCCGCCCGGCTGGCGAGGATCCCAATCACGATCATGACTCAGTTAGATGAATCTATAATTACCCTTCGGAGCGAGATGGAGAGATCGGGGTTCCATCCGCATCGACGAAGCCACGATCCAACATGGATCGGTGATTGCTGACAAGCGCCACTGCCTCGACGAGCAGTCCGACCATGAGCGGTCCAGCGATGATTCCGATCAATCCCATGGAGAGGAGCCCGCCGACGAACCCGATGAAGTAGAGTGTCCCGTTCAGCCGTGCGGTCCGTCTGGCAAGCTGTGGTCGGAGGAGCAGGTCTGGTGACATTGCCGCGATCGGGACCCCGATGACGAGCACCAAGAGGGCGGGGAGTAGTTCGCCGCCCACGAGATGAAACCCGGCCACACCGGCGAGCACGAAGCTCGGGCCGATAATCGGGAGGAACTGGAACACTGCACAGAGGAGCGCGAGGGTCACGAACATCTCATAGCCGAGGAAGTAGAACAACGGGAGGGCGATGAAGAAGGTCACCACCGCGGTGATGAACTGGATGACATAGATCGCCCAAAGTGTCTCCTCAGCCCGGACATACAACGCACCGATCACATCGTGATACTCGCTGGGGGTGAGCCGTGTGATGGCAGTCGATAACGATCCCTTCCCGATGAGGAGTCCATAGATCAGTAGGATCACCAGCCCGAACTTCAACAGTAGCTCTGGCACCTGTTGTGCGTATATCACCAGTCGTTGGCTGAGCCAATCGATGGCGACCACCGCGACATCGGCAAGTTCGAAATCGATCGTTGCAAAACCGAGGTCAAATTCGATGACCGAAGGCAGCTCCTCGACCCATTCAATGATCAGCTCACGTCGATTGTAGATGATGTATACAAACAATCCGAGCACCCCGAGGATGATGGCACTGAGACAGAGGATGACCGCCACACTCGCCTGTCGTGGTGACAGTCCATAGGTGACGATCCGGTCGTAAACAGGGGCCAAGACGATGACAAGGGTGACTGCAAAGAGTACGGTCGCGATGACGTTGATCAACACCAACGAGGTCACCGCGGCGAGTGCAAGGAGCACGCCAAGCAGGACCGTGTTTCGTTCCACCGAATGAGAGGTGGACCCTGACTCACAAAATCCTTGCTGTCAACGAGAACATCGCAAATCCGAGCAACCGCAATGAGTTAATCGGCAGCGTGACTGTTGCATAACATGGACGTCTACGGGTTGATTGGACATCCGGTGGCCCACTCCAGTTCGCCGGCGGTGTTCGATGCTGCATTCGATACGGTCGGAATCGACGCCCAGTACGTTCTGTTTCCGGTTGAACCGTCGAACCTTGCCACGGCGATCGAGGGTGCCGAGGCACTCGGTATCGACGGGCTCAATGTCACCATCCCGCACAAGGAGTCGGTCTTGATGCATGCCCAACCCACCGAAGCAGCGGCTGCCATCGGTGGAGCAAACGTCCTCGATCTCGGTGAGGATCCGATCGTCGCAGCGAACACCGATGCATCAGCCATGGTTACCGTTCTCGACATACTCGATCTGCCACCCACTGAAGCGTTGGTCCTCGGTGCCGGGGGTGCTGCCAGGGCATACGTTCATGCGCTTGTGAACACCGGTTGGCAAGTCCATGTGGCAAATCGAACCGTCAAGCGGGCAGCGGAGCTGGCCGATCGATATGCGGCGGTGAACAGCCATCCGCTCGATGCTGCAGCCGATCTCGCCTCGACGGTTTCGCTCATCGTCAACGCAACCAGCGTCGGACTCGAGACGGATGTCTCACCACTACCGGCGGATGCCATCGAGTCGACACATGTCGTGATCGATGCGGTGTATGAACCTGATCCGACCAGACTCCTCACCGATGCGACAGCCGCCGGTGCCACGACCGTCTCAGGCCGTCGTCTCTTGCTCGAGCAAGCCGTTGGAGCCTTCGAAATCTGGCGTGATGAATCGGTTCCACGAGCGGTGATGGCCAGTGCATTAGGATTGGAGCTGTAACGGAAACAGCTCCTGTAACTTATATCACCTCCGTGTCTATCGGCAGCCAAATGGGACTGATTTCACAAGTTAAGCGATTGCTCGGGCTTGGTGGGAACGCCACCGCCGATGTCGAGGGCGCAGATGTGACGGTTCATCTGGAGCATCCAGGGGTTGAGGAGGCAGATCCTGACGTTGATGACGCCGTACTTGAGGACATCAAGGGTATCGGCCCGACCTACGGTGATAAGCTCAGAGCAGTCGGCATCGATTCGATTCACGACCTGGCGGCTGCAGACGCCGATGCACTCGCTGATGACACGGATATCTCTGAGACCCGGCTCGCCACCTGGATCGAGCGAGCCCGAGTCCATATCGAAGGTCCGTGAGTGAATCGATCACCCCCGGTGACGTCGATACTTACCGGTGGGTGACCGATCGAGATTCATTCATCCAGAAGGCACGACAGCTCGAACCTACGACACGGCTTTCGGTCGAAGCTCGCATCACCGTCGACGATCCCTGGATAGCCTTCCGTCGGGCACGATCTGGGCCGTGGGCTGCCTGTTTCGAGACGCTCGGTGAACGAGGCGGTTGGAATGTCATCGGTGTCGAACCAACCGCCACCCTCACGGTATGGCCAGCGGAGCTCCCCGAAGGAACGACCTCACTCGATCGCCTGACCGAGGTGGTCGAAACGGAACAACTCCACCGGACCGACGACACACCACCGATTACGGGTGGATGGTTCGGTTGGCTCAGCTACGATATCGCCAGAGAGTTCGAATCACTTCCTGACCTGACCGAGCAGGATCGCGACCTTCCGTCGTTGGGTTTCGCTCGGTTTGACACCGTTGCCAGCTGGCGGACACCGACAGAGGGTGATCGGGTCACTCTCCAGATAACCAGCTGTCCACGCGTCGGAACCGACCCGGCGGCCGCCTACGAATCAGCAGTTGACTCGATCGACTCCATGGCCAGCCAGCTCCGTGACGGTGATCCGGGTGTGCCATGGGGATCCCCCTCACAGACAGTCGACTTCGAACCGGGGGTCGACCGTGCCCAGTACCGGCAGCGAGTCGAACGAGTGAAAGCGTACATCAGAGACGGAGACACGTTTCAGGTGAATCTGTCACAACGGTTTGATGGTCCGGCGGTGGTCCACCCGGTCGACGCATACGAAGCGCTTCGATCAGCTAATCCTGCCCCATACGGTGGATTGCTTGAGACTCCAGATCTCGATCTCATATCAACGAGTCCGGAGCTGCTGGTCGAGCGAATCGGCAAGGTCGTCCGTACCGAACCGATCGCTGGGACCAGACCACGTGGATCGACTCCTGCTGCCGATCGTGCGCTCGCTGAAGAGCTCAGCTCCGATCCGAAAGAGCGAGCCGAACATGCGATGCTGGTCGATCTTGAGCGCAACGACCTCGGTCGCGTCAGTGTCCCTGGTTCGGTCGATGTCACTGAATACCGCCGTGTCGACGGCTATGCCTCGGTGTGGCACCTCGTCTCGATCGTCGAGGGGCGACTCGAATCTGGGGTGACGGTCGGTGACCTCTTCGCCGCCATGCTCCCAGGTGGGACGGTCACCGGTGCGCCCAAACCACGCACGATGGAGATCATCGACGAACTCGAGGACCGACGACGAGGGCCATATACCGGCTCGATGGCGATGATCGGGTTCGATGGATCCGTTCGGGCGAACATGGTCATCCGAACCCTCGAACATCACCAGGGACAGTTCCGTCTTCGCGTCGGTGTTGGCGTAGTCCACGACTCCGACCCCGAATCAGAGTAAGAGGAGACACTCGCGAAGGCTGCTGCCATCGGAGACGCGATCGCAACCGATCCAGTGGGAGATCAATGATCCTCGTCATTGATAACTACGATTCGTTCGTCTTCAACCTCGTCCAGTATGTCGGCGAGCATGACGAGGTGAAGGTGCTCCGCAACGACAAGGCGACCATCCAAGAAGTCAACGACCTCGATCCAGCCGGGATCATCGTCTCGCCTGGACCGGGGCATCCCGACGACGCCGGGATCATCGTCGACCTCTTCAGTGAGCTCGATACCCCGATGTTGGGAGTCTGTCTCGGCCATCAAGCTCTCTGTTCTTCCCACGGAATCACCGTCTCACACGCACCGGCGGTCGTGCACGGGAAGCCATCCATCATCGAGCATGATGGAGCGGGCATCTTCGCCGACCTCCCGGAGCAGATACAGGTCGGTCGGTATCACTCACTTGCCGTCGAGCGTGACGACCTCACCGAGCCACTCATCGAGACGGCCTGGACCGTGGATGGTGACCACTCGATCGTCATGGGTGTTCGCCATCGACATCGACCACATTTCGGAGTCCAGTTTCACCCAGAGAGCATCCTGACCGGTCGGGCTGATGGGACCGATCCTGGGTCGCTCTCGATCGGACGACAGCTCATCCAGACGTTCTGTGAGTTGGCCCGAGAGGTTCCAGCGTGACACGAAGTTACCTCGTGGATGGCGATGTCGTGCCGGCGGATGAGGCGACCGTCCGGGTGGATGATCGAGGGTTCCTCTACGGTGATGCCGCCTTTGAGACAATCCGGATCTACGGCGGAAACCCCTTTGAATGGGATCGCCATCTCGATCGGCTTGCGGACACCTGCTCGCTGTTGTCACTGACGCATGACCTCAAGCGATCAACACTGCGTACCTGGGTCGATGAGGTGCTCGAAGCAAACGCGATGCAGGAGGGTGCAATCAGGCTCTCGATCACCAGAGGGGTCCAACCAGGGGTACTCTCACCGAGAGACGCGGTCGACCCGACCGTCGTTATCCTCGTACGGCCGTTGCCACGAGGGGGGATTAACGGAAACGCCACCTGGGAGGATCCGGCAATGGTCAAGTTCGTCGAGACACAGAAAATCCCGAGTGCCGCGCTGCCAGCCCGAGCCAAGACCCACAACTACCTGAACGGGATCCTCGCGAGGCTCGAGCTTGACACCGAGGATGAGGCGATCTTGCTGGATGGAGCCGGACGCGTGACCGAAGGGACCATCAGCAACCTCTTCATTGTGGACGGAGACCGCATCAAGACACCTCCATTACACCGCGATGTACTACCCGGTATCACCCGTGCGCTAACCCTCGAGACGGCAGGCATGCTCGATATCCCGACCGAGGAGGTGGACCTTTGGCCGGATGACCTGCTCGAGGCTGATGAGGTCTTCATGACCAACACTACCTCAGAGATCCGCCCGATAGACCAGATCGATGGCACCCCCATCGATACCGGATCGATCACCGATCGGTTGCGGAAAACCCTTTTAGAGCGGATCGAGGAGAAACACTACTGATGCGTGTACACCCTCGTCGGAGGCGATGGAAAACGACTTACCGTTCACCCCGCTCCCGCAGATTATGAAGTGTGTCGTCCTCGCTGGTGGTTATGCCACCCGTCTCTGGCCGATCACCCGACACCGGCCGAAGATGCTCCTCCCCCTCGGGGACGGGACAGTCATCGATACAGTCCTCAGCTCCATCGAGGGAGAAGACCGCATTGATGAGGTGTACATCAGCACCAATCGACGGTTCGAATCGACGTTCACCCAGTTCCTCGCGGATCGTGAATACTCAAAACCTACCCTCTCGATCGAAGAAACGGTCGCTGAAGACGAGAAGATGGGCGTCATCGGTGCACTTGCACAACTGTTCGAGCGAGAGGGAATCACCGACGAGGATCTGCTGGTCATCGGAGGCGACAACCTGTTCAGCTTCGATCTCTCTTCGTTCATCGACTTCTTCGAAGCGCGATCGCATACCTGTCTTGCGGCGTACGATGTCGGCGATCGTGAAGCCGCAAAGTCATACGGACTCGTGTCCCTGGAGGGCGACCGGGTGGTCGAATTCCAAGAGAAACCTGCCAATCCGCGGTCACCCCTCGT
>SKSH01000067.1 GCA_007118075.1 Halobacteriales archaeon | reverse complement strand
GATGTCACGGGTTGGGCCTACCACGTCACGGAGCTCCTGGGCGAAGCGACGGGTCAATCGCTCCTTCTCAACGCTGCTCAATTGTTTCGGATTGACCACGACGCCACCCTTAGCCCCACCGAAGGGCAAGCCGACCACGGCACACTTCCACGTCATCCACATCGCGAGACCGATACATTCGTCCTCGGTGAGATCAGGATGATATCTGAGTCCGCCCTTGAAGGGGCCACGGACGTCATCATGCTGTGCCCTGAATCCCGTGAGTGGTTGCACGGAACCGTCGTCGCGTCGAAGTGGAATCGTCACCCGGGTGACCTTCGAGGGATACCGAAGCCGGGAGACGATATCCGCATCAACGTCGGTCTTTCCGGCCGCTCGGTTGAGCTGGTGGATGGCCGTTGCGAGTGCGCCACCGTCTTCCAGATCATCGGTATCGATAGCTGCATCAGTACCACCTCCACTGGGCGCATCAACCATGGATTTCGACCTCAGCGGAGGACCGGTTCAACTGGTTCTCTCCGGGGATGCCAACGTGACGTCGCCAGCCGGATTGCGGTAGAAGCGACATATCCCGAAAACTTGACTGAGAGCGTATATTAATCCTCCCAAACGGCTAAGTCGAGCTAATCTCCTCGAGGACACTGAGCATACCAGTCGCGAACCCATCTGCCACCACCGTGTCTGCTGCTGCAGCCGCCACCGCATCAGCATTCGCCAACGCAAATGAACGACCAGCGAGCTCGAACATGGCCTCGTCGTTCTCTGAGTCACCGATCGCCACGGCCGTCTCCGGATCCAGCTGCAACAACGTACAGGCCCGCTCAAGACCGCGCCCCTTGGTCACCGATGGATCCTTAATATGGTAGGCGTAGCCGCTATCGATGACCTCGAGTCCATGGCGTTCGGCGATACCTTCGATGGTGTCTCGGTCGACAGACGGGGCCATCGCAACCTCAGTCTCGCGCCACCGGTTTACGGTGTCAGCAGCCCCCCAACCGAAGTCGAAGCCAGCGTCTGCCACAGCTCCCTTGAACTCGGTCATGTGGTCTCGATTCACGGTCAACTCGACGTGATCATCAACACAGACAACCCCGCCGTTCTC
Source organism: Halobacteriales archaeon (assembly GCA_007118075.1). Classification (GTDB taxonomy): domain Archaea; phylum Halobacteriota; class Halobacteria; order Halobacteriales; family SKSH01; genus CAZXER01. The sequence goes on along the minus strand of SKSH01000067.1, from coordinate 10,191 downwards.
CGCGACCACCCGTTCGGGGATCGAGAGGTAATGACACAGGGCGATCGGGTACGGAAACGCCTTCCCCGTGGCCAAGATGATCGGGGCATCCCACGATCGTAACGGACCGATCACCGCCGCATCGAGCCCACCTTCACGTCGCGTCAGAGTCCCATCGATATCGAGAAACAGCGGCGGATCTCGTGACATCAACCGATATACCGGAGATCCTCATCGCCGGGGACATCGACATGTGCCTCGGCCTCAAACTCCTGAATCTTGTTGAGGACCTCTTCCATCTCCTCTGCCCGTTCGTCGAGTGACCCGGTATCAACACTGAAGTCATACAGTGTTTGGAGCACCTCCAGCAATCGAGTCGCACTCATCGGGTCGACAAGATATCCGCTGGTTTCACCCATCAGACAGGCCGCCGGAAGATCACGGCGTGCCCCAAGTCCGAGCAACAGCCCACTGATACCGATGATCCCACCGGCAGGTTCGTCTTCACGGAAGATGACACCTGCTTCCTCAAGCCGATCCGCGAATGCGTCTTCCGTTGCTGCCCCCAGCACGTCGTACTCATCGATGAGCTCACCTGTTGGGACCCCACCCATGGCGATGATCTCGCTGACCCCGAATGATTCAGCCACATCGAGGAATGCCTCGGTGACTCGATAGTGTCCAATCGGGGTCTGTGGCTGGTGATCACCGGTTAAGACGAGCACGTCACGTCCCTCGAGGTCGATCGCATGAAGCTCGGTACCGGTCAGGGTCGCCGACCGTCCCTCGATCATCACCTGCGGTGGGAAGTGCTCAGAGTAGATCCGTCTGACGAGCGTTGCGTCGTACGCATCGATGAGATGTCCGGCTGCCAGCGCACCAACATTGGCAACGCCTGGCAACCCCTCGAGTAATACAGGATCTTCGAGTGAGGGGGTCTCGATCGTCTCGATATCGACACTCGCCATGGCTATCGCCTCACCTTACGCTTGAGGGTTCGTCGATACTGGCCGTATGGATCACGTGGATTGAACGGCGCCGGTCCCGATCGACCCGTCGCACCACCGCAGAGCGGACAGCTTGCATCGAGGGTATAGACCGGACGTTCATGCTGGGTCGTCCACTCCCGACATACCTGAATCCCCCTCGCCATTCCTAGTCGGCCTCGGCACGTCGTTCTCGATGGAAGTCGGCAGAGCCGCCTGCTGACTTGATGGCATTTGTAGCCCGATCGACGCTATCCTCCAACGCTTCCTCCGCCTGCTTGTAATCTGGAGCGCGTACCCTGATACGGTACTCCGGAGCACCAACGTAGGTCACCTCGAGCTCGATTTCATCACTCTCGAATGCGCCGGCTTCCCGCAGTGCCTCACGGATGTCGTCGACACCAGTTGGACCGGTCGAGGCGAGGTCGACGTAGCCGGTGACCTCGACGTACGGGACCGAAACGTTCTCACGGGCGGTCTCGACGATCGCCTCGATCTCCGCATCTGAGAGCTCGGTCGATGAGAGCGCCTCTGACCCGTGGATAGCCGCCTCCTCGAACCCCTCATAGAGGCTTTCGAACGACTCGACGAGTGCCTGTGCGATCTTGATGTACTCCTCATCCGGGAAGTCCTCACCGAACGCCAGCTCCATCCACGCATCCGCCTTTTGTTCGTTCTTCCATTCCTGGATGGTGTCAGAGCGCTGATGGTCGTTGACATCCTTCAGAGAGAGGTCGATCTGTTGGGCCTCCTCGTCCACCGCGAGTACCTTCGCGACTACGGTTTGTCCCTCGCGAACGTGATCTCTGACGTTCTTGATCCACCCGCTGGCCACCTCACTGATGTGGACGAGTCCTCGCTTGCCGTCGTACTGCTCGAGTTCGATGAAGACACCGAAATCCTCGACATCCTCCACCTTACCAACGACGAGCTCAGCGGGTTCGGGCCAGCCGGTGTATTTCATCGTTCCTCGACGATCTCGACGACCTCACCGAAGAGGGTCGCCTTGCCACCGGTCGGCTCAGCGAGTACGGCATCACACTCGCTACAGGTGACCACCGTGGAAGCTCGGTCGAAGATGGTTGCCTCATGTTCACATTCGCCACAAGCGACGGTGAGAAAGCGTCCAGTCATCTGAGTCACTCCTGGAACTCAAGGCGACCTGCTCGCCAGCCTTTGCGGCGGTGTGCCTTGCCACATTCGATGCAGCGGTAGGTCAGATTCGTTCGCTTGGTCGGCTTCTCACCGGCTGGAACCTTCGAGAATTTCCCTTGGTTGCCGATACCGGTGGTCCGCTTTCGCTGTCGATCGATCCATTTCATCCCTGTTTCCTGCCCCCGGCGCACCTGCTCGAGCTCGTGCTCGTGGTGCGAATTGCAATGGGGACAGTACGTGTTCATCCGGCGTGGAATCTCCATGGTTGTCGTCTGATGCCGGTTTAGACATCGTTGTTTATAACCCGTTTGGCTTGCCGACGAGGGGTCGAAGCGCTTAATGGCCGACGCGGAAAACTCCGGCGCATGAAGCGGCTCATCATCCACGGAGATCCAGGGATCCGTAAAGGTGGCCGGATTGTCCACGCCGGCGAGGAGTACCGGCTCTTTTCGGTGACGAGAAACGGCGACTGGCACGGTCCTGAAGAGGTCCAGCTGTGGTGTATCATCGGCGCTGATGACGAAGTCCAGGCATTCTTACATCGCGAGTTCATCCCCCATTTCTTAGAGACCGCGCGCGTCGATGCACACGAGGTAGAGGTCATCGAAGAACGCGGCGAGATCACCATCTGAACCGATCAGGTATCGAGATTGACCTCATAGATCGTCACCGTCTCGAAGCTGGCAGCTTCTTCGACGGCCGGATGTGCATCGATGGTGATCTCCAACCAACTTCGTTCTTCAGCTGGACCGATGTAGATGTACTCGATTTCATAGTGTTCGATGATCGCCTCTTGCTCGGCTTGGTCTCCGGTAAATAGCGTGATGAGATCCGCTCGCCGCTCGTCGACGACGTCACTGCCGCGGTACTGCCGCTCGTGACCCTCCCAACCGAGGACTGTCGGGAGGCCGGTCAGGCTCGACGGAGCCGCCGATCCATCGCCGTTTTCGGGGATCCAGAAGTAGCCGGCACCGACATCCGAGGCGATTGTCGGCTGTCCATCTCGAGTTTCGAGCCATCTGATCGCCTCGGCCTCTTCGGGGTAGAGCACCTCGAGGTAGACCGTCGCATCGAGGGTGTATCCTGCCGTCTCTCGAACCTCAGCGGTGGCATCCGAGAACGTGTTCCCTTCGTTGTGGTAGGTCGGGATTGCGAAAGCGGCATACAATCCGGTTGAGAGCACGAGTAAGACGACTACGAAGAGCATCACGGCGGCCCATGCTGAACGGTCTCGTGCCACATCGGTGCGTGGCCACCCATCAACAAGTCTGACGACAATCACACCGAGGGCTACCGCCCAGAGCTGCCAGATATCGGCGTATGGCTTGAAGATGGAGTTGAAGGTATCCCCCTGAAGCTTGACCAACTCGACGATGAGGACGATGCCCAGACCAGCGATGAGTAACATCACCTCTGGGCCAAATTGTGTGGAGTGCTCGTGATCGCCGATCGCCGCGTCACTCGAGCCGGTGACATCCTCACGCAGCCACCACCACGCTGGGACGATGAGAATCACACCCACCGCGAGGACCGGCCATCCGAACACGACCATCCCGATTCCGATGGCCACCAACATCCCGGTCAGTACTACCGTCGGTCGATCACCCTCATAGACGAGCCTCGCCCCGAGATAGATGGCGAAGCCGACGATGAACGCACCCATGACGATGAGGAACTGGCCAAGGGAGGTCCCTTCATCCCATGTGGTGATCGATTCACCAGGACCACCGAGGACGACGTACCACCAGTACGGGGCGCTCCAGCCGATGGCGGCGACCGTCGCGATAGCAGCGAGACCGACGGCGACAATCACCCTGATTGCCTCGTTCCCGAGTCCAGCGAGAACTGACCCACGAACCGATCCATCTGCGAAACGTGCATTGATCGCCTGTTTGGATCGATCGCCAAGGTGCGCAGTGATAAGATCCAACGGATTGCCGGGAGCAAACAGAAGGAACACGGCGATGAGCCCGATTCCGATCGGGAAGGACCACATGTTCACGACCGCGATCAGCCCGAGCAGTGGTGGCATCACCCCGAAGACGAGGAGTCTCCGTCTCAGCCGACTGGTCGGTGGAGTGTACCAGTAGGCGACCCCGACAGCCACGAGGAGGAGCAATAGCGGCTTGACGAGGACATGTGCGTGGAGATCAGCATGGAGCCAGGAGAAGAGTGGGAACTCAGTCGCCGTGGTGAAGCCATCGGCGGGTCGCGTGATGATCCGGCTCGCATCCCAATAGAAGAACGATCCTGGAGACCACTCCATCACGTCGGGATCGGCACCGACGAGGTCGACTAAGGGTTCGGTGAGTCCATCAGGTAGCAACCAGGCGATGGCGTGAAGGACGGTATCGAGGTTTCCGGCGATCGCGACGAAGAATGCCGACATTGCAGCCGCCAACCTGGACGAGATGGAGAACGGTCTGGCGATCGACCGACCGACACCCCACGCCATCGTCACGAGTGCGGCGAAGAAGGCCGCCAGCCCGAGGTTGTACGCATACGCGGGCGCCGTCATGGTCAACCCAGCCAACAATGAGGTCAAGAGATGGCCACCAAAGTGGTACCGAACCGGTTCGCCGGCGAACCACATGTCCTCCGGTGGGAGTGAACCTGAACGCTCTAACGAGCTCAACAACCCGTAATCGAGGAACATCTCACCGACCCAGTGTGGATTCGTCCCGGCACCAGGTGACATGGCCCGGAGGGTGACCATCACCAAGAACGCAGCGGTGAACAGCAACGCCGCCTCGATGAGGAGTCTTCGGTCCAGCTCGACTCGAGTATAGGATACCGCCGAAAGCCCGAGCAGCACCACGATTCCAGCGAGTAGGGCCGGCCATCGAAACGAGATATACCCGACAAGATGGGCGACAACGCCTACAACAACGAGACCGACCGTGAAGGCGTAGGCGGCATAATCCCCTCGTGGGAACACCCATGCCGCCAGCGGTACCGCCGCCAGCCCGAGTGCCAACATCGCGATCAGCCAGATGAAGACCAGCCCGACTTCCATACGAGCACCTCACGAAACCGCGTCCTATAGGACTGCCGTTGCAGTACCAATTCCAACGCTCATATCCACGCACGAAACGGGAGGCTCATTACCCGCCGTCTCGAGCTTCAGCCAACGTCGATGACACGCTCGGTCGGGTTGGTGGTCCCCGCGTTGAACCCAGATGTTCCCCGCCTCAAACGGTATCTTGAAGAGCTCCATGAGACGGTCGACCCCGACCTGATCCGGATCGAACTCGATGACCCGACAGGCCGTGTAGCAACCGAACTCGATGGAATGGATGCTGATTGTTCGATCGTCAACCATCGGCGAGGGAAGGGCCTCGCGATCACTCACGGCTTCGATGCATTGGAGACAGAGATCTTCGTCTTCGTCGATGCCGATGGATCGACAGACGCGACCTCGGTCGCACAGCTGGTCGAAACGATCGACGCGGGACGCGCCGACGTCGCAGTTGGGTCTCGAAGGCATCCTCAATCAGTCGTCGATGGGCGCTCGCTTGATCGAGGATTCATGAGTGGTATCTTCGCTCGAGTGGCCCGTCTGTCAACCGGCATCGCGATACGTGACTTTCAGTGTGGTGCCAAGGCCTTCGACGCTGCCTGTTGGAGCGATATCAGAGCAGACCTCGTCATCCCCGGCTTCGGCTGGGATCTTGAGGTCATCTGGCTCTCGTCGACACGTGGATACACCGTACTCGAAGTGCCAGTTGTTTGGTCGGAGAAAGCGGGGACAACGGTGAACCCATTCAAGACCGGCATCCGATTACTCGATGTCCTTGGTCAGATCGCCTTCGCTCGAATCCGTGGTCGTAACCAGCTTGGTGGACCCGATGAGCGCCTCCCAAGCATGGGAGGTGAGGGTCGGTGACCGGTCGGCTCAAAATCCCGAGTTCGCTGAAATCCAGAGAGCGATTCATTCAGTTCGCCATTGTGGGTGGTCTCGGTTTCCTGGTCGATCAATCGATCCTCATCCTCCTCATCGAGTACACGGACTTCACATTCGAGATCTGGGAAACTGATCTCACCCTCGAGATGGCCAAGCTCATCGCTGCAGAGACTGCCATCATCGTGATGTTCATCGTCAACGACCGGTGGACATTCCAGGCATGGGGAGCCACCGACGCCCGATCGGTGACTCGACGGCTGGTGAAGTCGAACCTCGTCCGCGTCGGTGGGATTGTCGTGGCGACGGTGGTGCTGTCTATCCTCGTGAGACAGTTCGGGCTGAGTGTCCCGGTCGCGAACGCCATCGGGATACTCAGTGGCTTTCTCGTCAACTATACGTTCGAGACCCTCTACACCTGGCGGCTTGGTAAGCCATCCGTGTGAGGTACATCGAATCCCAATCCTTAATTATAGCCCGACGGCAACCTGACTACCAGCGGGTTAGGATAGCCAGGAGATTCCGCCGGGCTCATAACCCGGAGATCGGTAGTTCAAATCTACCACCCGCTACTCCCGATTTTCCGTATATCGTGTAACCAAACCCGTTTTGGTGACCTACCACGTACTCCCGCGCATGTCGAATGAGGTAGAATCGTTCCTCGATACCATCAAACAGCCAGAGTACACCGGCAAGAACCGTTGCATCCCATGTACCGCCGTCAATGTTGTCATCGCCGCGATACTCAGTGTGGTCATCGCTATCGGATTCATCGAACTGGCCATCGTGTTCTTCCTCCTCTCGCTCGTGATCATCTACGTCCGTGGGTACCTTATCCCAGGCACGCCGGAGTTGACCAAGCGATACCTTCCAGACCGAATCCATCGCCATTTCGACCAACACCCAGCCGAAGATGAGTACCTCGACCCGGATGAGTTCAAGACGGTCCAGAAGGTGAAGTATCAGCGGGAGAACAAGGTCGATCCGGAGGAGTACCTGTTAGAGGCGGGAGTCATCCAGTTCGACTTCGAGCTCGATGATATCCGACTCACCGAATACTTCGTCGAGCGGCTCGACCACCATACCGACGAGATCGACCCAGAGTCGATCGGCGAGGAAGATGTTGCAGCATTATTCGATGCAGACATAGAGGATGTGACCGATGCCGAGCGGGACTATCCGGCGTACACGGTTGATTTCCGCGTCAGGAAATGGCCCTCACCGACAGCCTTCATCAATGATCTGGCTGGCGAGCGGGTGATGCATGAGTTCACCGACGACTGGCTCACCGTGCCGGTCGAACAGCGGGCGAAGATGCGAGAGACGTTCAGGTATCTCCGCGAGTTCTGTCCCGCCTGCGGTGGCGAGATTATGTTGACCGAGGAGACGGTAGATTCCTGCTGTGGCACCTGGGAAGTCATCGCCATCAAGTGTTCAGTCTGTGACGAGCATTTCGTCGAACTCGATCCGACGCAGGTCGGTGAATCACCAAAAGGTCACGGACTGACACCCGATTGAGCCGGTCAGCGGGTTCCGGTATCAACGCGTGGGTCGAGGACCGAATACGAGATATCCTGGATGATGTTGCCGATGACCCCGATAGCGATGATGACGATCGTTCCACCGAGCAGAACCGGGAGATCTCGTTCGTTGATCGACTCGAAGAGGACGAGACCGAACCCCTCGATACCGAAGAGGACCTCGATGACGAAGATGGCCAGTACCAAGAGGCCGAGTGCCTCGACAAAGAGCATCGAGAAGAACGGGATAGCAGAGTTTCGTGCCACATGCTTTGCCAGTAACCACCGACTCCCGCCCTTCGCCTTCACCAACTTGATGAACTCCGCTGAGGCGTATTCCATCGAATGTGCTCTGCCGTAGCTGACATAGCCACCGAGCAGTGCCAGCGTCGTGAACAACACGGGGAGCACGAAGTTGAACAGGGTGTAGTTGTAACCGACCTGTCCCGTGATCGTCCATGAGATGAGCAAGCCACCGATCCAGAAGCTCGGGAGGGCAAACAACAAGTAGGTCGATCCGAGACTGAGACGAGCGATGCGGCTCTCGGGGTTCAATGCCACATACACCCCGATCAAGATCCCGAGCACGATCGCGATGATGACCGATGGGATGACATACGAACCGGTCACGATCAACGAGTCAGCCACACGGTTCACCGCTGGTTCACCGGTCAAGAACGAATATCTCCAATTGAGGAGAACCATGTCGCTCATCCAGACGAGATAGTTCTCCCAGAACCCCGCATCTAGACCCCTGGCAGCGAGATAGTCGTCCTGCACCGCATCGATCAACTCCTGATCGGCACCGACCCATCGGAGGTCGATTGTCCCTTCATCCATCACCCAATCATCGGTCAGGGTGAACAGCGCGAAGACGATCGACAGGATCGCCCAGGCCGCGATGAGGCCCATCACGATCCGTTGAGCGAGCAGCTTGACCAGGCTCATAGGCCTCCCTCGTGTCGGTGACGGCCATCGATTCGAATGATATCAATGGAGGGCATCGTCAGCCCGTACTGGAGAGATTTTGAAATATTTACCGGAGGGTGAGAAAATCGTTTCATCCAACGTAAATCCTGATCCATGCGTAAGCTGATCCTCCACCACTCCGACAGCAAGGGGCGACGACGATCGAATGTGTGCCCGACTGTTCGACGGCGTACTCAACCGTGCTGGTCGGCCCACGATCAGATGACCGGCCGGGGACACGATACACCCGTTCGCGATCGGCAATTGGACCGTAGTAGATATCGAACCCGGCACCGTGTGACTGTGTCTCCTGAAACTCGATTCGGATGGTTTCACCCTGTTCAGCATCCACCTTGAAGGTTCGATCTTCTTCAGTCTGCCATTCACGGACGGTGAGGTCGTAGGTGGCACTCGTGGTTGCCAGACAACCCGCCACGGCGGCAGCAGTGACCCCGCACGCGGCTGAGAGGAGGGCTCGGCGGCGCATATGACAGTACTTGTTTGTGGATAGCGTAAAACTGTATCGCCACAACCCCCCTTCAATCCCACCAAAGTCGCCGCAGTCTATCAATTTCTTCCCGAAAAAATTATTTCATCAACCGGATATTTTATTACTGAAACACACCCCTCCTACGATAGCCCTCCATGAGTATGCAGGATGATAATCCGGAGTTTCAATACGTTGATTGGGATTCGGTGACGGTCACTCGACGAGTGATCACCCCATCGAGAGTCGTGTTCGTAATCGGATTGTTCGTCATCATCGCCGCCATCCTCTACGATACCTACCTCGCACACGTCTACTTCATCGCCGAATGGCAGGTGGGGTATGTTGATTGGGTCTTCCTGTTCGCACTGCTCGTCCTCCTCGCATTCGGAGCCGTTCCAGCCATCCAACACCGCCAACGCGTCCGTTTGTACCTCAAGCGGCTGGCCAATCGACCATCAGCCGTAATAGGCGGTGTGTTCCTCGGGCTGTTCGCCGCCGCCGGATTGCTTGGCCCGGTTGTCTATCCGTATCCCGGATTGAACTTCGGTCAGTCGTTCCATCCCCCGGTTGGGTTCACCGCAGGAATCTTCCCCATCGACTGTGCCGGTTCGGTGACCGGAGATGGATTCAATCGCCAGTGTCATGGTTCATGGGAGATCCCACTCGGTACGAACGAACGAGGCTTCCCCATGGAGTTCCTCCTGATCGATGGTGCGAGGGTCGCCCTCTATGTGATCGTCATCACCGCCGCCTTCGTGATCCCCCTGGCCGCTATCGTTGGCGTCATCGCCGGGCTACGTGGTGGACTCCTCGATGATATCCTGATGTCCTATGTTGACATCCAGCTCAGCATTCCGGCCATCCTCATCTACTTCATCGGATACATCTACTGGAATCCATCGTTGCTCCTGCTGTTGGCTACCTTCGGCCTGCTCAGTTGGGGCGGAATCGCTCGGATGGTCAGGAGTGAGGTACTCCAACGGCGAGAGGACGGCCACGTCATGGTGGCCAGGAGCCTCGGTGCATCACAACCATACATCGCCAGACGGCATATCCTCCCGAATGTCACGAACACCCTCGTTCCAGCCGCATTTCACCTACTGGCCCTCCTCGTTCTCATCGAAGCCGGGGTTGCCTTCCTCGGCTTTCACGATATCCAGCTGTACTCATGGGGATCGACTATCAGTGAGG
>SKSH01000220.1 GCA_007118075.1 Halobacteriales archaeon | reverse complement strand
GCATCGATGGCCCCGGTGAGTGCGCTCACGCTCGTCGGAAAGGGTGATGTCTGTCCATACAACCTCACAGGGGTTGGTGGTATGACCACCACCTCGGTGTACGATCGGTGTGAGGGACTCCGGGATCGAACCCGAGAACTCGCCGATGGTGGTCGAGCCCCCGCCGATCTCGCGGCAACCGCAGCGTCGCGCATCGGCTCTTTCGAGGCAGCAGGAAAGGAGACGCCGTATCCACCCGATATGCCGACGAGATCCTCACCAGATACCGGCCGTGAAGTCGAGTATTGCCCCTTCTATGCGCAGTATCTTGCTGATGGTGCCGAGGGTAATGGTGGGTTGGCAACAATCCCGTTCTCTATCGATGATGGTGAGGTACTCACTCCAGATCGTCTCGTCCGACGTGGTATCGGAGCTGGATCGTGTCCTCACTCGCTCATGGGGGTCTTACTCGGTGAGGTAGAGGTGATCATCGGAAACTACTACCACATCTTCGATACTCGAACCGTGGCTGCGTTCACCGGCCCGTTGGTGGATGCGTCGACGATCCTCATCTGTGATGAAGCACACATGCTGGAACCCCGCGTTCGGGAACTGGCAAGCGATCGGGTCGCCTTCGCCACACTAGGACGTGCGCAAGACGAGCTCGCCATGGTCATCGAGGCAGCGAAAGGTCGAGATGGGCGTGGTCCAGAGATGATCGCCACCGATGCACTCTCCTCGGCGGAGCTCGATCGAGCGGACCTCTCGCTTGTGCATAATTTCCTCGGCGAGCTACTCTCGACGGCCGAGGAACTCCACGCGGGAACCACTGGCGTAGACCGGATTCCGCTTCGTGAGCCGACGGAGATTACTCGTGATCGACTCACGGATGTCCTCGTTGAGGCAGGGTACAGCGGGGATGTCTGGGAGGCTGCCGAGGATCTCGCACCAGTCGTCGAGTACGTCCTCAACACGATCGACGGCGAGGAGCGATGGCGTGCGATTCCTGGTGTCGCCAGATTCATCGCGAGTTGGTGGCGCTGCGATCACGAGACGTACTTCCGGTCGATCGATCCCGGTGATGAAGATGGTGGCCCAGCCCTAGAGCTTCACAACTGTCTGCCAGCCGATGTGATTGCTGAGACCCTGTCTGCATTCGGTGGTGGCGTGCTGATGAGTGCAACCCTCGCCCCAATGGATGTCTTCACAAAGGTCGCTGGCTTGGATCGTCTCGAGTCCGCAGGACGTCCAGTAGAAACAGCCGGATACGGCTTACCATTCTCGAGAGGAAACCGGTTGAGCCTCATCGTCGACGCGCCGAAGTTCACATATCGGAATCGTGGGTCACCGAGGGAGGATACGCCGACGAGACGGGTGTACGCAGGAACGATATCAACAGTGTCACGGGCGCCTGGAAACGTGCTCGTCGGGATGCCCAGCTACGCCGAGGCAAAGTGGGCAGCACGTGCACTCGAAGCTCGGTGTGATCGACCCATTCTGTTAGATCGCTCGAGCGACCAGGCGACCACCGAGGCCCTCAAGGCCGAGTTCTTCGAGGGAGGTCCGAAGGTGCTCGTAACCAGTCTCCGAGGCACCTTGACCGAGGGGGTTGATTATGAGGGAGACCGACTCGCAGCTGCGGTCATCTGTGGGGTCCCGATCATCAATACAGGAGATCCCGTCACCGAAGCGATGACTACCGCCTACGACCGACGCTTTGGCGATGGCTTCGATCAGGCACTGGTCGTGCCAGCAGTGCGAAAGGCAAGACAGGCACTCGGCCGGGTGATTCGAGGGCCCGAGGAGGTCGGTGTTCGGGTCCTCATCGATGAACGGTACCGGCGACACGGCTGGGATGGGGTCAGTGGACATCTGCCAAACGAGGGTGAATTCTCCGTCATCTCCCCAGATGCACTTGAGGAGATACTCGAGGATTTCTGGGCAACCCACCAGTGACCACCGGCCACCTTTTTAGCCGGTCGCCACCTATGCATAGCTCGGATGCAACTCGTCCTCTGTGTTGACCTGGACGACGATATCGGCCGCAAGACCGGCCTCGAGACGCCATTGATCGGTCATGCGGCTGTCGAGGATGCAGCGGTAGCGCTGGCGACGACGGATCCGGAGGACAGCGACGTCAACGTCCTTTTCAAGGGGCTACAGATTGCCGAAAATCTTGGGGGTGAAGACACGGTTGTGGCGGCTGTCGCCGGAGTAGATGGTCGCGATGTCGCGGCTGCCAGGGTGGTCGGAAGGGAGGTTGACACGGTGGTGGAACAACTCGGTGTCCCAGCCGAACAGGTGCGCACCATCGTTGTCACGGATGGGGCCCAAGACGAGAGTGTTCTCCCCGTCATCCGATCACGTGTTGCTGTCAACGGTGTCCGCCGGGTGGTCGTCAGACAGGCAGAAGGCCTCGAATCCTTCTACTACACGATGAAACAGGTGCTCAACGATCCAGAGACGAGGGGAACGATCCTCGTCCCGCTGGGGATTCTCTTGATGATCTACCCGCTTGCGGTCATCGCGAGTCGGTTCGATCTCCCAGGTGCCGTCCTCGGCACGACCTCTGCATTGCTTGGGCTGTATCTCATCGCGCGTGGCCTCGATCTTCAGAACCGGCTGATCACATGGATCGTTGGCGTACGACGATCGTTGTATGGTGGTCGGGTGACCATCATCACCTACAGTGTGGCTGTCGCCCTCCTGGTGGTTGCTGGCATCAGTGCGATGAACCGGCTCGAGGTTCTGGAACAAGAGCTGGCAGGTGATGCCGGCCCTCTCACTATTGGTGCCGCACTCATCGATGGGGCGCTCTTGTGGCTCGCCGCAGCTGGAATCATGACGAGCCTCGGCCAGATCACCGATTCATACCTACACGGGCGCTTTCGGGTCCGGTATCTCAACGCTCCGTTCTATGTTGTAGCGATCGCCGCCGTGTTGCATGGTCTGAGTGCGTTCATCCTCGGTGATGCGAATTTCTCGTATCTCGTCGGTGTTCTCGCGGCTGGGACCGTGCTTGGACTTGCAAGCACCCTCGCATTC